>CBDUSH010000151.1:0-4104 GCA_965369965.1 uncultured bacterium
ACAACTATGTCAATTAGTCATACCGATGCCCTTGTTTCACCTCATAGCCTCTTACGTCTATCTTGGGATACTTTTCAACGGAAGGAGTGACAAGGGAAGGACAACCCTGGCACCAACTGCCACAGTATTCACGATCTGGTTGATCCTTACATCTGCAGCTATACTGATAAGCATGATAGCGTCAATGAAATCTAGTCCGAGTTTCTTCATGATTAGCGCTGCCATGTTATCCAGGGCAATCTTATAGGCCTCCTCTAGGGTCTTGCCATCGCCAACCGTCATTACCTCGCTGGCTGTCACCACCATAGGATGTGTTAATTCCATGTCTCCTATTACCTGACAGCGTAAAGTAAGTAAACCCTCTGTCTCGACTGCGGAGAAGCAGCTTTCGCCATCGCCCATCGCAGCATGGACATCTCCACAGGAGAGCAATGCCCCCTCAACGAATACAGGCAGATAGACGCTGGTACCTTCAGTAATATCAGTGATGTCCATATTCCCACCATAATTCCCCGTCGCGTGGCAATTTATCACTTTGCCAACCGGGGCAACACCAACTTTGCCTGCCATTGGGCGCAGAGGTACTTTTATCGTATCATTGAAGTACGCGAATTTGTCATCATATTTCACCACTTTGTACATGGGTTTAGTCACGCTATCTCCAAATGCCCCTTTTCCCGGGATTACAGCGATTGCCCCTTCTCCTGCCGTCAGTTTCAGCTCCACAATTTCAACCTTTAGGGTCGAACCGGGTCTGGCACCCTCTATTCTTACTGGGCCGGTTACCGGTACAGTCGTTTTCGGAAATTTTTCCCGGTGAGTCAATATACTGGGTGTTTCTAGTCGGAATAGCTCACCCTGGGCCACGGTCAGTGCGGGAGGAATCGAAGCATCATAATAGTCATTGCTGATGTCTTTTGTCAGAACCTTCATCATATCTCTCCCTCTCTATTTTCCGCGATGTGATTGCCTCTTAAGTATGTCTTCCCGATTGACCCAGTTCCTAGGCAGGTTACCCTTAAGAACGGAAACTATCTCGGTAAAAAGCCGGCGGCAGGTTCTGGGCATCATCTCCATTATCTGCCCTATCAAACTCCACCAGATCAGGCTGCTCGAAATAACTCCACCTGCTCCTGAGGCTGGAATGCCGGTTGACAACCCAATAACCAGTCGGTAGAAGCGGCTAAAAGGGTTTTATCATCTGTCCCGGCAGCCAGAGGATTATCTGAGGGAAGATAATCATCAAGCCAAGCGCCACTATAATTAGAAGCACATACGGAATTACGCCGCGGATGATGTGAGCCGTGGTTATCCCCAGTGCTGGGTCAGCAGCGCCACGCAGATAGAAGATGGCATAGGCGAACGGAGGGGTCATGAAGGAAGTCTGTAGGTTAACGCAGATCATCATGGCAAACCAGAGCGGGTCAAATCCGAGCTCATGGCCAACGGGCGTTATTATCGGCACCACAATAAATAGTATCCCCAGCCAGTCAATAAAATAGCCGAGGAGAAAAACGACGAACATGACGACGGCAAAGATGCCCCATTTGCCGCCGGGGGCACTCAAAATCACGTCTTTCACCGCCTCCCCGCCGCCGGCGCGCAGAAAGATGCCGACGAAGGCAAATCCCATGGCACCGATGATCATTACCATCGCCGAGACAATCAGCGTTTGCTGTACAACGTCTCGCAGCACGCTCCAGTTAAGATGTCGATAGATAACGGCGAGCAGTGTGGCGGCAACCGCCCCCACCCCGGCGGCTTCCGTGGGCGTCGCAATACCGGCGAAAATACTCCCCAGCACCGCCAGAATCAAGAACATAGGCGGCAGCATTGAAAGGAGAAGGTCAGTGGTTTTCTTGAGCAGGGGAGCCGCCCTTTCCTGCGGGGCCACTGCTGGCGCCATTTCCGGCCGCATAAAGCTGTAAACTGTGACATAGCCAATGTATAAAGCGGAAAGGAGAAGTCCGGGCAGAAAGGCGGCAAAGAACAGCTTGCCCACGGAAATAAGCGCCATCGGTCCGTAAACGACCAGCATGATACTGGGGGGAATCAGGATACCCAGCGTGCCCCCGGCACAAACGGCACCACTGGCCAGGGCTTTGTCATAGCCACGATTAATCATGGCAGGAAGGGCGATAATGGCCAGCGCCGAAACCGAAGCGCCGATAATACCCACCGTGGCGGCCAGAATCGTGCCCAGCACCACCGTGGTTATCGCCAGCCCGCCCCTCAAGCCGCCAAGCCAGACATAGAGGGAGGAAAACATTTTTTCCGCTACTCCCGAATGGCCCAGCATCAAGCCCATGAAAATAAATCCCGGCACGGCCAGCAAAGTATAGCTGGTCAAAATCTCCCAGGTGCGACTGTATAAAATCCAGCTTGCGGTCCCCGGTCCGAAAAGGAGAATCCCCATGGTAATGGTGACACCGCCGATAACAAAAGCCAGGGGGAAACCGAGGATAACCCCAACGACGATCAAACCGAGCATGACCAGGCCTACCATCTCGGGACTAAGGCTAATCATAAGCTTTATTCCTCACCAGCAGGTATAAATCACGGTAGAACTGGGCCAGACTCTGAAGGGCAAGCAAAATCATCCCCACGGCTACCACTGTTCTAATTGGCCAGAGCAGGGGGAACCAGAAGGTGTACGGTGACCTTTCATCGATGACAAAGGAGCGGTATGCATACGGCACGCTAACATAGACCAGGAAAGCAACCATTGGCAGGAGCCAGATTATGGTAGCCACCACATCAATGCCGGCCTGCAGCCTGGTCGGGAAGCGAAGATAAATGACATCTACCCTTACATGCCGGCGGAGGCGGTGAACATAACCCCAGCCCAGGGCGTAAAGAGCCGCTCCGGCCATTATCATGAGTTCCGGCAGCACACTCGTTGGACTGCCAAAGATATATCTGAGGGCCACCTCAGTACTGATGAGCAGCATGACAAGAGGGGCCAACCATTTTGCCGTGTATCCGACAAAATCGTTAATGGAGTCAATCGCTTTCAGTATCTTCCTCATCGCTTTTTTTTAAGACTCCGCTCCGGGTTCTGCCCCGGAGCGGAGCTTGTCCTGACCTAAGATTGGTTACCGGCTAGTATTTCCGCCACTCTTCCGGAGGTACCGCCCATGAAGGCATCCCCAGAGTATCATTCCACATCACCGCCCAGGCGCGCTGAGCTTCCAGCATTTCCTTCATGTCGGGTTTATCGGCCGCCTCCGCATCCAGGGCATCATCATAAAGTGCCCCATATGCGTCTTCTATTTCACTAGGTAACTTCTGGACGATATTCCCGTACTCGCGCATTTTATCCAGCGTCAAACTTTCCTGCATCGTCTGGAAAATACCAAAATCCATTGCTTCGGATTGAGCGACCGTCTTGAAAAGCAGTTTGAGGTCAGCGGGTAGCTTCTCCCACGCGCTTCGCTTCACCGCGGGATGCATACCTGACTCGCTGGGCCCCCGGATGGGGGAAATGTAGACATACTTGGCAACTTCATGATAGGCAAAATCGAAGTTGGTTGTAGCATTGCTCATTTCAAAAGCATCAAGTACGCCGCGCTGGGTCGCCTCGTAGAGGTCAGCCGCCGGTAGCATTACGACGGCGGCACCCATCTCTTCCATGGGTAGCCCGCCGAAACCGAAGGCCCGGACATTCAGGCCTTCAAAATCCGCCGGCGTCTTCAGTTCCTTGGTTGACATCAAGAAGAGCTCGGGTGGATTAGGGGCGTGGGTGCCGGAGAGGTCCATGACGTCAAATCCTTTTTCCGCAATCCACTTGTTGGCGATGTCAACACCCTGTTCCTTCTGGAAGACATAATAAGGGTAAGGGGGAAGTCTGGCCCCGTTCTGGTGGTAGATGCCGCCCAATGGGATTGTGCCCAGTACTGCCCCGAAGTTCCCACTCCCCCACTCAATGGCGCCCTCATCCAGTCCCAGAAACTCCTGGTAGGCAGGCACGATAGCGCCGCCGGGATGTATTTCCAGAACGAAGCGCCCTCCACTGAGCTCGGTAACGGAGTCCGCAATTCTCTTGAGCGATTCATAGAATGGCGTTCCCACGGCCTGATGAGATGACCCGACCCAGGTAATTAC
>CBDUSH010000152.1:0-4082 GCA_965369965.1 uncultured bacterium
GCCTTCACCGTGCTGATTACCAGCGGCAGTTCCCGCGCCGCCCCCCGCTCCCGTATCAGCTTGAACAGGCCGTTCTCCTCGCCTTCCTCCCCCTTCACCTCCGCCGTGCTCCGCCCGTCGATTTCCTTCCAGAGCTTGTCAAAAGATTCGCCCCTTATCGGGAACGTCCCGTAGCTCACCACCGGCCCCCTGTCCAGTTCCGGCGTCACCAGGTGCATCATCGCCCCCGTTTCCACCGCCCCCTGCCCCATCAGCTCCCAGATGACTTCCTGCCACGTCCCCGCCGGGCCGGTCGGCGTCGCCGGGTGCAGGTTGATCATGTCGTACTTCCGGCACATTTCCGGCCCCATTATCAGCATGTAGCCCGCCAGCAGGCACACATCCGGCTGGTATCCTTTCAGGCGCGCCATTACCTCTCTGTCATATAAAAGACGCCATTCGGGTAAAGTATCTTTCGCCTGGGACCGGGTTGGTTTCATCTTGGCCTTGAATTTCTGATACGAAAAACTCACCAGCGGTATTCCGTATCCCTCCACCATGTCGATAAAGCCGTCGGTGGCTTCCGTCTCGCCGCGCTCCCGGCTGCAAAAGACGAACTCTATGCCGGCTTTGATATCTCCGGTTTCGATGCTGTCGTGTACCGCCTTCAGCAGCCCTCTCGACCCCATCCCCCTCCCCGTGGAAAACCAGCCGAGCCTGTACATCTCAACCCTCTCGAAGTCTTTGAATATTTTATACGGACTGTTAAAACCGGTTCAAAGCTTAATAATTTTGTCTACGGACTTTATAAGCGGTTTATATCCGAAAGTTTTTGACTCTTGCCCAGGTGCTGTAAAAATGGTTCAAAACGTTCGTCCGCCGCCCCGTTATCTCCCCCGCCCGCAGCGCCTCCAGGAAATCGTCACTGCCGCTGAACTCCGGCATCTCCACCCACGCGTTGCCGATCTCGTTCGTGGTATGCGCGTCGCTCCCCGCGCTCATCGCCATCCCGTGTTTCTCGGCAAATGCCCTCGCCTTCGCCGAGCTGTGCGGCAAAGGGTTCCTCGCGTTGAACACTTCGATGATGTCAATCTCCCCGGCCATTTCCTCGATTACCTTGTCCTTCAGCGCCGATGTCCTGATAAGGTCGAAAGGGTGCGGAATGCACACCAGCCCCCCCTGTTCCCTGATTCTGGCTATCGTCTCCGAAACCGGCAGCTCGCTCGGAATTACTTCCTTGAGAAACATGCCGATTATTTCCCCCTGGGTGGTCAGTATCTCTTCCGCCACGATGACCTTAAAAGGCGCCCGCTTCTGCATCTCCAGCGCCCCTTCGATTACCCCGTGGTCGGAGACGGTAATGCAGTTTACGCCCACCTCCCCGCACCGCTTGATTATCTTATCCAGGGAGGTGTTGCAGTCCATCGAATATTCGGTATGAATATGAAAATCAGCCTTCAGCACGCCGGGTTATCCGCTCCTTTCCAGGTAGCTTCCGTTGCGCGTGTCGATCTTCAAAGTATCTCCCTCGTTGACGAACAGCGGCACCTGCACGATAAAGCCCGTCTCCAGGGTCGCCGGCTTGGTGCCGCCGGTAGCCGTGTCCCCTTTGAAACCGGGGTCTGTTACGGTCACCTTCAGTTCCACCGAAATCGGCATCTCGATGTCCACCACCTCCCCCTTGTAGCTGGATACTTCCACGCTCATCCCGTCTTTCAGATACCTCAGCCTCTCATCCAGTTGCGCCGCCGTCAGCGGTGTCTGCTCAAAATTCTCCACATCCATGAAATAGTACAGGTCTCCGTCGTTGTAGAGGTATTGCATCTCCCGCACGTCCAGCCGGGCCCTGGTCAGCTTTTCGTCCGACTGAAAACTGCGCTCAACGGTATGCCCCGCGTTCAGGTCCCGCAATTTCACCTTGGCCAGCGCGGTGCGTTTCATTTTGATGTGCTGGTACTCGATCACCTGGTAAAGTTTGTCGTCCAGTTCAATCAGTATCCCTTTTCTCAGTTCGCCGCCGCTTATCATTTCAATTCCTTTCCCGCCCTGGTCATTATTCTGATTTTACCATTTTCCATGGTTACCAGGTCTTCGATCCTTACTCCACCCCACCCCGGCAGGTACACTCCCGGCTCGATGCTGAACACCATGCCGTTTTTTATCGTCTCGGTCGACCCCGGCCCCAGGCGGGGCGCCTCGTGAGTGGCCAGTCCCACCCCGTGTCCCAGTGAGTGCCCAAAAGCCTCGCCGTAGCCGGCTTCCTCGATAACCGTCCTCGCCATCCGGTCGGCCTCTTCGCCGGTCATCCCTTCCTGTATCAGGGCCAGCGCCGTCAGTTGTCCGCCGAGGACGGTGTCGTATACTTTTTTAAATCCGTCGTCCGCTTCCCCGGCCACGATAGTGCGGCTCAGGTCGCTGGCATAGCCGGCCACCCGCGCCCCCAGATCCATCAGCACCGGCTCCCCCGCCTCTATCCGGCGTTCCGAAGGTCGGGCGTGCGGCCGGGCGGCATTGGCTCCGGCGGCGACGATGATATCGAAAGGTATCTTCTGGCTGCCGTGTTCCCGCAGGTACTTTTCGAGTTCCCAGGCGACCTCTATTTCGGTCATCCCGGCCCGTATTATCCCCTCGATGTGCCGAAATGCCCCGTCGCTTATTTCGACTGCCCGGGCGATGAATTCCATCTCCTCCGGCTCTTTGATGACACGCCGCCCTTCCACCGTTCCTTCCAGCGGCACCAGTTTCAACGGAGGTTTCGTCTTGTTTATTATATCACTCATCCGGCGGAACATGGAATAAGTCATTTGCCCGGCCTCGATGCCCAGTTTTTTCAGTCCCAGTCCCGAGGTCAGTTCCGGAAACCAGCCGGCCGGGTCGCCTTTCATTTGGTAAATCTCGTAATCGGGCGCTTCTTCTTTGACCTGCTCGATATAGCGAAAATCGGTGGCCAGGACGGCTTTTTCGGCCGTTATCAGCAGGTAACCGGCCGAGCCGGTAAAACCCGAAAGGTAGTAACGGTTCTCCGGTTGAGACACGAAAATACCGTCGATATCTTGCCCGGCAAGCACTCCCCGCAGTTTTTCCAGCCTGTCGCTAATCTTCACGCTCACTGCCCTTCTGCCTTGCCATCGGGTGGGCGGCCAGGTATATTTTTTTCGCCTGGCTCTGGCTGACGTGAGTATAGATCTGGGTGCTGGCCAGTTGGGCATGCCCCAGCAGTTCCTGGACGACTCTCAAATCGGCGCCGCCATCCAGCAGGTGGGTGGCGAAGGTGTGGCGCAGCAGGTGGGGATGCACCCGCTTGTCGATGCTGGCCGCCGCGTATTTGGCCAGTATCTTCTGTACCGCCCGCGCCGCCAGCCGGTTCCCGAAACGGTTGACGAAGACGGCGTTATTCTTTTTTCCAGCCAGCAGTTGCCGTCTGCCTTGCGCCAGGTAGGCGTTCAGCGCCCGTACCGACGGCTCTCCGGTAAGTACCATCCGTTCCTTGGCCCCTTTTCCCCTCACCCGTATTTCACCGCTGCTGGTGTCGATCTGGTCGATGTTCAGGCCCACCGCCTCGCTCACCCTCATCCCGGAAGCATACAGCATTTCCAGCAGGGCGCGGTCGCGCTGCCCCCTCGGCTGGGACGGGTCGGGCGCTTCCAGCAGGCGCACCGTCTCATTCACCGTCAGGAAAGAGGGCAGCCGCTGGTCGAGCTTTGGCGAGCCGACCTTGCTCACCGGGTTGGTGTCCAGTATTTCTTCCCGTTTCAGATAGCCGAAAAAAGAACGGACGGCCGACAGCTTGCGGGCGATGCTGTTCCGGGCCACTCCCTGGT
Organism: uncultured bacterium; assembly: GCA_965369965.1. Lineage (GTDB taxonomy): Bacteria > Chloroflexota > Dehalococcoidia > Dehalococcoidales > RBG-16-60-22 > JACZSH01. Next base: position 3,801 of record CBDUSH010000152.1, read on the forward strand.
CCATCAGCCAGGTGATGTACCCTCGCATGACGTGCCGGTCCACTTCGTCCAGCGTGTCTATCTTCTTCAGTTTCAGGTACTGGAAAAACCCTTTGGGCGTGCCGCGCGCCGTGTTACCCAGCAGGTCGTTGCTGTAATTGCGCACCGTGTAGGCCGCCGCCCCTTTCTCCGCTTCGAGGTAATCTATGTATTTACTGAAAATATTCTGCACGGGGTAATCCTGTTTTTAGTATGGTTGTGTAATTATTCATACTATAACAGTCGGAACGCGATGAAGGCAAT
>CBDUSH010000153.1:0-4040 GCA_965369965.1 uncultured bacterium
TATCAGCTCCCCCGCCCCGTCACGCACCCCGTCCACGTCGGTCAGAAAGATAAGTTCGGCCGCCTTTATCGCCGCCGCGATCTCGCCGGCCAGCGGGTCGCCGTTCACGTTCAACACTGCCGGCGCCGTCGGCGTCTTATCGAAGAAATTCAGGCTCACCGGTGATATCACCGGCAGGTAACCGGCTTCCAGCAAAGCCTCCGGCAGAGCGGTATCAATCTCCACCACGTCCCCCACGTAACCCATCTCTTCACTCCTGATACGGCACCGGACGGTACCGCCGTCAACCCCGCTGATACCCACCGCCCGTCCGCCCCGGCAGTTGATCTCGGCGGTGATTTCCTTGTTCACCAGACCGCCCAGCACCGCGGTGACCACTTCCAGGGTTACCCCGTCGGTGACCCGCTCTCCCCGGACAAACCGCGCCTCGACGCCCCTCCGGTCGAGCCATTCGTTCACCTGCTTACCGCCGCCGTGAACGATAATCAGCCGCTTCCCCTGCCGCTGTAATGAAACGATATCCTCGATGGTGGTATCACCGGTCCCCAGGGCGACACCCCCGATTTTTACCACGATTACTTTTTCCAACTGAAACCTCTTTCCCGCGGCGCGGGTGTCAGGTGGTGTACTTGCTGTTTATGTCGACGTACTCCGCCGAAAGGTCGCAGCCCCAGGCGGTCGCCGTGCCGCTGCCCAGGTTAAGATTCAAAACTATGGCCACCTCTTCCCTGTCCAGTGCCGCCGCCACCTCTTTTTTCTCAAAAGCCAGGGCGCGTCCCGCTTCAAGCAAACGGATACCGCCGATATCCAGGTCTATTTTCCCCTCCACCAGTGCCACTCCGCTCCGGCCCGCCGCCGCCAGTACCCGCCCCCAGTTCGGGTCGCCGCCATGCACCGCCGTCTTCACCAGCGGCGAACTGACAATCGTCCGCGCCGCCTGCCTGGCTTCGTCCAGGCTCAACGCGCCGCTCACCGTAACCTCGATAAGCCTGGTCGCCCCTTCGCCGTCCCGGGCTATTTCCCGGGCAAGGTGGATGCAGACCCGGTTCAAGGCCGCCTGGAAAACAGCCGCTTCTCCGCTTCCCCCGGTTATCAAATCGCTGCCCGCCAGGCCGTTGGCCAGCAGCAGCAGCGTGTCGTTGGTACTGGTATCGCCGTCGATCGAGGTCATATTAAAGGAAACGTCGGCCGCCTGCCGCAGCGCCGTCTTCAAAAAACCCGGCTCCACATTGGCGTCGGTAGTCAGGAATCCAAGCAGGGTAGCCATATTGGGATGAATCATCCCGGAGCCTTTGGCCGCCCCGCCGATAACCGCCCCGCTCCCCCCCATCCTGACCGCCGTCTCCTTGGGCACGGTATCCGTGGTCATAATTGCCCTGGCCAGTTCGCCGCCGCCCTCCGGCGAGAGGGCAATCCGGCCCATGCCCGCCCTCAGCCGTTCCATCGGCATCCTGACGCCGATAACTCCGGTGCTGGCCACCAGCACGTCATCCGGAGACACCCCGGTCAAGTCCGCCGCCAGCGCCGCCATCTCCGCCGCGTCCGCCAGTCCCGGTTCGCCGGTGCAGGCGTTGGCGCAGCCGCTGTTGGCCGTCACCGCCACTGCCCGCCCGTTCCGTAATCGCTCCTCGCAGTAAATCACCGGCGCCGCTCTGACCCGGTTTTGGGTCAACACCCCCGCCGCCGTGCAGGGTACTTCGGATTTGAGCAGGCAGAGGTCGGGAACGTCTTTTTTCTTTATCCCGGCGCAGGTAGCTCCGGCGGTAAACCCTTTAGGCGTGGTAACCCCGCCCGAAGGGATAACTTCAATACTGGTTTTCATTACGAAAACTATACCACACCCGCCATCACCAGACAATCTCCAACTCTTTAGTTTCCCCCTTAGAAAAAGGGGGATTAAGGGGGATTTTTCCCCCCGCGCAATACCCTCCATCTGTCATTACGAGAAACGCTCTCCAATGTCATTCTGAGGAACGAAGTGACCAAGAATCTCCCTCCATCTGTCAGTACGAAAAGCGCCGCGACGAAGAATCTCCCTCCATCTGTCATTGCGTGGAGCGCCGCGACGAGGCAATCCGGGAGGGGCCTTACCTCCAAGGGTGGAGCCGGGCAGTCCCCATCGTCCCCAGCCCCTTTACTGCGCCCAGGGTGACATTTATGCCGTTCTTTCAGGGCAAAGCCGCTGTTTGACTTAGCGCCATGCCCGTGTTACACTTTTGGCCGGTATGAAAATTATACGTTATCTGGCAGACCGGAAAATCGAATACGGCATACTGGATGGAGAACATGTCCAGGCACTTGACGGCGACCCCTTTGCGCAAATAAAAAAATCCGGCCGCTCCTGCGCCCTCAAAGACGTCAAGCTCCTGTCCCCGTGCGCTCCTTCCAAGATTGTCGCCATCGGCCTCAACTACCACGCCCACGCCAAAGAGGTCAACCAGCCCGCCCCTGAAGAGCCGATCATGTTCTTCAAGCCGTCGACTTCAGTCATCGGCCCCGAGGACAACATCCTTTACCCGGCCGGCACCACGCGTGTCGATTTCGAATGCGAGCTGGGCGTAGTCATCGGCAAACAGGCGACCAAAGTATCGAAAGAAGCATCCATGAGCCATGTCTTCGGCTACACCTGCGTCAACGACGTCTCCGCCCGGGACTGGCAGAAAAACGACCTGCAGTGGGCGCGGGCCAAAGGCTCGGATACTTTTGCTCCCGTCGGCCCCTGTATCGAGACCGATCTCGACCCGGCCAACGTGGTCATCGAGACTTTTTTGAACGGCGAAATGAAGCAGCAGGCAAACACCAGCGACCTTATTTTTGACGTGCCCACGCTCATCAGCTACGTCTCCCAGGTAATCACCCTGCTCCCCGGTGATATCATCGCCACCGGCACCCCCAGCGGCATCAGCCCCATGCAGCGGGGCGATACCGTGGAGATTAAGATTGAGTCCATCGGCACGTTAAGAAATTACATCACCTAGAGAATTAATTAAGGAGGCTGACACATGTCAGAAAAAGGCGCGTTATATGGAGTGGGTTCTTTTGGTAAAATCATACCCATCAGGTTGAAAACTCATACCGATGTCACCAACGGTCTCAAGTCGTTGTGTGAAGAAAACGGCATCAAACAGGGCGCCGTTCTCCTCGGCATCGGCAGCCTGCGCAAGCTCACCTACCAGGTGCTGGCTCCCAAGCCGGAGGTAAAAATGGGCGCCGGCTATACCGACCCCCAGGAGCTTCCCGGCCCGATCGAGATTGTTGATATGCACGGCATCATCTTCCAGTCGGATGAAGGCGAGACGCTGCTCCACCTGCACGGCACCTTCTCGGACAAGGAAGGGGCTGTTTTCGGCGGGCACATGACCGCCGGCGGCAACCCGGTACTGGCCACTCTCGATGCGGTTATCGCCGAGATTCCCGACGTCAAGATGGTCCGCCAGCTGGACGACGACATCGGCATGGGTGTCAATACTCCGGGCAGTTCCTTCGCCGCGGAAAAATAACCGCTCTTTGCCCGTCTAAACTGATAAGCTGTATCAAGTCCCCCTCTCCGAAAGGAAGGGGGACTGGTATCATTGGAGAAAAATATCATGGAAGCAACCACCGTCTATTTTGAACGACCGGGACAGGAAAATACCGACCAGGTCTTCCGCGCTGTGAAACGGCGCGCCGCCGAACTGGGTATCCGCACCGTGCTCGTCGCCTCCACCAGGGGTGATACCGCCGTTAAAGCCGTCGCCGCCCTTGACGGCCTGCGCCTGGTGGTGGTCAGCCACAGCCACGGCTTCCGTGAAGCCGATACCCAGGAGTTCACCGCTGAAAACCGGCGGCTGGTGGAAGAAAAGGGAGGAGCCGTCCTCACCACCACCCACACTTTCGCCGGCATCAGCCGTGCCCTCCGCAACAAGACCGAGACCATCGCCATCGGTGACTTGACCGCCTTTATCCTGCGCATCTTCGGCGAAGGGATGAAGGTAGTCGTCGAGATGGCCATGATGGCCGCTGACGCCGGGCTGGTACGCGCTGACGAAGAGGTCATCTCC
>CBDUSH010000154.1:0-3985 GCA_965369965.1 uncultured bacterium
CTGAACTCAATACGCGGTGTAGTCATCGCAACTCACTTAAAACGCCGGGAATCCTCTCTTCCTTCGCTTGCTCAAAACCCTTTATTTTTATCAATGCCTGCCAATACTTTTGGTTTGATATTTTAAACCTGGATTCTAGATTAAAACCCATTATTATAGTTACTTTAACGTCACTATCTGCCAAAAATTTTAGATTCAGGGTAAAAACCGGTTGGTAAAGGCATCAGCCGCCGATATGGGGGAAGTCAGAATACCGTGTTCAACCATCCAATCGGTATAGTCCTGCCAGACGCTCTCTTTCTGTTCACCCCAACGCGGTGCGTCCGCCTGATAGTACTTAGAGAGCCAGTCCTGGCTCATATTAACGAGTTCAGCATCGAGTTCAGGCGCGGCGGCAAGCAGAAACTTGGCTGCCTCGCCCGGATTCTCTATCGCGAAGTCATAGCCGCGTGAGAGAGCCGTCATGAAAGCGCTGACGACTTCCGGTTTACCGGCGATGGTATCCTCACTGACGATGACCACCGGGGTATAGTAGTCAGGTATGCAATCGAAGTAGTCTTCCATCATGGCCACGTTCAGATCGACGTTTTGCTGCCGGGCCTGAAAACCCTGCCAGCCGTAGAAAATCCAGGCCATATCGATCTGGCCTTCGGCAATCAGGGCCAGGGGGTCGGCAAAACCGGTATTCACAATCTCAAGCTGGCTGAAGTCGGCACCGGCGCAGCTCATCAGAACTTCCAGGGTGGGTGCCTCAAAAGGCGTACCGAATGATCCATAGCGCAGACCCTCAAAATCGGCGGGACCGGTGACGTTCAGACCGGCGGCAGAGGCAAAACCGGAAGTGTTATGCTGGAGCACGGCCGCGATGGAAACGATGGGCACTTCTTCAGCCCGTGCCAGTGTTACCTGTTCCTGAAAACTGACGCCGAAATCGGCGATACCGCTGGCGACGGCGGCTTCAGGATATACTTCACCGGGTTGGATTATATTAACCACCAGACCGGCTTCCTCAAAATAACCGTTGGCTTCGGCGGCAAAGATTCCGGTGTGGTTGGTGTTCGGAACCCAATCCAGTATAAACGTAACCGGGGTAAGTTCCTCATCGGCGGGGCTCTCGCAGGCAATGGCTGTCGGCGCCATGACCAGCAGTACGGTGATTAAAAGCAAACGTTTCATGTCGTGCCTCCTTAGTTTAATAAATACCCAGCTCGTCCCATTGTTCTTTTCGTTGCGCGGAATAGTACCAGGGCAGGGCTACCCGTTCGATGCTGTAGACCAGCATGAACATGGAGATACTCAGCAATGACGTGATGAACATGGCGACGAATACCTGGTCGGTGGCCAGCGCGTTTTTTGACCGGAGCATATACAACCCCAATCCGGGAGAACCACCCACCCACTCCCCGATGGTAGCCGCCACCACGCTGTACGTTACCGCCAGCCTCAGGCCGGAAAAGAACGATGGCAAAGCCGAAGGCATACGAACCATCCGCCAGATTTGTCTCTTGTTCGCTCCCATGGCGCGGAGTAAAGCGATCAATTCCGGGTCTGAGGACGTCAGGCCGTCAGCAGTACTTATCGCCAGCGGGAAGAAGCAGAACAGCACCACCGTTAGAATAGTGGGCGTCAGGCCAAAGCCGAACCAGATGATAAGTATGGGGGCGATAGCCAGTATCTGAACGGTTTGCGATACCACCAGGATCGGATACAGGGCGCGATGGGCCAGCCGCCAGAAATCCACCAGGGCGGCGATGCCGATTCCGGCGGCAAGAGCCAGCAGCAGCCCGATACCGGTCGCCAGGAGAGTGACGCCGACGGCGTTCAGCAAAAGTTCCCGCGTTTCCCATCCGGCCTGGATGACATCAAGCGGAGTGGGCAGGATAAACGAACTCAACCCGCTGACCTTGGCGACGAAATACCAGCCGACGATCAGGATGGTGATTAATGCCGCTGGCGGGAGGTAATCACGACGCCAGTTCATGACCCGGCCTTTCGATATTTACCGACTTTTCCCTCAATCGAAGTGCCTTCCAGTGCCTCGGCGATCTTGATGATGGTGACCACTTTACCGGCACCGGCGGCAAAACAGGCCCGGTGGGCTGATTTAGCCACCTCAAGCAGCCGGTCAAGATCATCGCCTTCCAGGGTCGTTTCCAATGGCCCGACCTCATATTTCAGGCCGCTGGCCTGAATGACTTCGATTGCCTTATCGACGATGGGGTAGACGTCCTCAACCAGAGGTAAAACCTGTACGCCAACGTTTATGGTCTGTTTTTCAGTCATAGCCTTTCTCCGTACTTTTCTTATGCCCCGCCCGGGGTATGGACCGCCAGCAGCAGCCCTTTGGATAGCTTGACGTGGGCGGATGGTTTTTCCAGCCGGTTACTGATTCCCCGTGCCGGGCCAAAGGTGAGTTCTTCACTATTTAAGGGATATTTCAATCCCTCGGCGGTGATACCTGAGACGTCGCCGCCCAATGGTATTAATGAAACGGTATCTCCGGGATGCCCGGTAATATCTCCACCCGGCGGCCTGATAACCCATCCCGTCTGCTCCCCGTGCCAGACTTCAATGCGACACGAACTGAGACCGGCATGAGTCAGCAGCATGATGTTGGCGACAGTCATATCCATACGCCCGCCCATGACGCCAACCATGACAATCCGGTCGGCTCCCTGTTCCCGAACATAAAGCAGCGCCAGTCCAAGGTCGGTTTCATCTTTTTCAGCCGGATAGGAGATAAACTCAGGGGCGATGCCCGGTGGTGTCAAATACGGGAGCGAATCCATATCACCGATGACGGCATCGAGGGTGACATCAAAGGCAGCCGCATGGCGCGCACCGCCATCAGCCCCGAGCACCAGGTCAAATGTCTCGGCGCTGATTCGGCTCCGCAGGACATCGGGTTTATATAATTCGCCATTAACCAGTATTAAAGCTTTCACCGGAATTACTCCACACGCAAAAAAAGGCTACCCTATGGAGGGTAGCCCTGTGCGTTTAATCATGTTCTCCCTCCGCCGGCATTACCCGGATCAGGTTCTTTGGGTCGATGCGGGTGCTCACGCCCTGTGAGCAATCACATCCTCTCAGCCTGGATCCCCAAGCTCCCTACCATTATAAAGTTGTTAACGTGAATTCAGTATAGCGCTTTCACCATGTCCTTGTAAAGGGTCGGCAGTAGAACTGGTATCGCCCAAAATAAAATACCACCTGAGCCGGTATTATCACTTCCGTGGTCGGTAGTCGATAGCCGGAAGCGCCGTGGGACAAAAGCAGTAAATATTATTCCGGATTCGCGGTCGTTTTTATGGTAAAATCAAGCGTATGTAATATCACTAACAGGGAGGTAAAAATGCCGTCAGTCGATGTGGTGAATAAGGTGGACCTGCAGGTAATGGATAACGCCATCAACAGCGTGAAGCGTGAAATCGCCTCGCGATTCGATTTCAAAAACGTGAAGTCTGAGATTAATTTCGACCGAAAAGCGAAGAGTATTCATATCGTTAGCGGAGATGATTGGAAGGTAAAAACAGTGACCAAGATGCTCACCGGCCAATGCGCCCAACTAAAATTAGACCCCAAATGCCTGGACATCAAGGAGATCGAACCCACCTCCCACGGCACCGCCAAGGTTGATATCTTTATCAAGGAGGGCATCCCCAAAGAGATCGCCCAGAAAATAGTCAAACTCATCAAAAATCTCAAGATGAAGGTACAGCCGGCGATTCAAGACGAGCAGGTCAGGATTACCGGCAAGAAAATCGATGACCTCCAGGAAATCATGCAGCTGCTCAGAGAACAGGATTACAGCGTTCCGCTGCAGTTTACCAACATGAAGAGCTGATACACCCTGATCGGAGGTATTTTTCCATGAATAACGATTCACTTGCCTTTGTTCCGGTAACGGAGTTATCGCGCCTGATAAAAACAAAGCAAGTCTCACCGGTTGAGCTGGTTGATATATATCTTAAACGTATCGAGA
>CBDUSH010000155.1:0-3969 GCA_965369965.1 uncultured bacterium
CGACAAAGCCTGACAAATATGAGGAAGATTATGAAATGATAAACGGTGCACCAGGGGTCATAGCGAGGAGGCGTAGCAGTGGCAATCCGGGAGGTGTGGGGCTTCTTACCCACCACACAGATTGCTTCGCCTTCCGGCTGCGCCGGAATGGTCTCGCAATGACACGGTGGAGGCGACACTCGGAATGGTCTCGCAATGACATTACAGGGGGCGGAACACAATGACATCAGGGGAGGCTGAATTCTGAAAGTACTGGTCATAGGAAACGGAGCCAGAGAGCACACTCTGGTCTGGAAGCTGTCCCAAAGCCCCATGGTGGAGGCGATATACGCCGCGCCGGGTAATGCCGGCACGGGACAAATCGCCCGTAACCTGGAAATAAGCCCGACGGATATCGAGGGGTTATTAACCGCCGTGGCCGATTACGGAATCGATCTGACGGTAGTCGGCCCGGAAGCGCCGCTGGCGGCCGGTATCGTCGACCGTTTTCAGGGCCTGGGTCTGGCGGTATTCGGCGCCACCAGGGGCGCCGCGCAAATAGAATCGAGCAAAGTATTCTCCAAGGAACTGATGCAGAAATACGGTCTTCCCTGCGCCCAAAGCGCCGGTTTTTCCGATTACGACGAAGCCAAGCGGTATCTCCGGCAGCACCGGTTACCGGTGGTGATTAAAGCCGACGGACTGGCCGCCGGAAAAGGGGTGGTGGTGGCTGAATCGCAGGCGGAAGCGCTGGCGGCGCTGGCTGATTTTATGGAACGGAAAACGCTCGGCGACGCCGGCGACCGGGTACTCATCGAAGAGCACCTGGCGGGCCGGGAGATGAGCGTCTTTGCCTTTACCGACGCCCGCACGGTTGCCCCGGTGGTCACCGCCTGCGACTACAAGCGGATTTATGACGGCGACCGGGGGCCGAACACCGGCGGCATGGGCAGCTACAGTCCGCCTCACTTTCTGACTCCGGAGCTCAATGAAAGCGTCACTGAGCAGATAATGAAACCGGCGGTGAGCGCCATGGGCGCCGAAAACTATCCCTACCAGGGGATTCTTTACGGCGGCCTGATGATTAACAATTCCGCGCCAAAAGTGTTAGAATTCAATGCCCGGTTCGGCGACCCGGAAACACAGGTTGTCCTGCCGAGGCTGAAGACCGACCTGGTGGATATAATGATGGCGATAGTACGTGGTAAACTGGATGAGATAGACATCGAGTGGAGCGAAGAGGCCTGCGTGGGGGTGGTGATGGCGTCCGCCGGTTATCCGGGCAGCTATAAAACCGGCTTCACCATCCGCGGGCTGGACAAACTTGAGCCGGATATTATGGTCTTTCACGCCGGGACAAAACCCGGGGACACTCCGGGGGAAGTGGTAACCAGCGGGGGCCGGGTGCTGACCGTGGCGGCCAGAGGTGAAAATATAAAAGAGGCCAGGGAGAAAGTATACCGTAATATTTCGCGGATTAGCTTCGAAGGAAGCTATTACCGCCAGGATATCGCTTTATTTTAAAGTTAATAATTTTCAGTATACAAAATAACTGATGAGAGAGATGAAATGCCGTTAGTAGCTATTGTTATGGGGTCAAAATCCGACATCGAGGTAATGAAACCGACTTCCGAAATACTGTCCGGTTTCGGCATCGAGCACGAGGTCAAAATTATTTCAGCCCACCGCACCCCGGAGAGAGCCAGGCAGTTCGGCCTGAGCGCCCGGGAACGCGGCATCGAAGTCATTATCGGCGCCGCCGGAGCCGCCGCCCATCTGCCGGGTGTCCTGGCCAGCTGGACGACTTTACCGGTTATCGGCGTCCCCCTGTCCGGGAGCGCCCTTCAGGGGGTGGACGCCCTGTATTCTATCGTGCAGATGCCGGGAGGGATACCGGTGGCCTGTGTTGCCGTCGGCAGCGCCGGAGCCAAAAATGCCGCCTACCTGGCGGCGCAAATCCTGGGACTGAAGTATGACAAGATACGTGAGTCATACGAAAAATACCGGCGAGACCTGCAAGGAGACCACTGATGATTGAACGGTATTCCCGTCCGGCGATGAAGAGAATATGGACCGAGGAGAACAAGTTCAGTAAATGGCTTGAGGTGGAAATAGCCGTTTGCGACGCCTGGGCCGAAATGGGTGTTATCCCCAGAGAGGCCATTCCCAAGATCAAGATGGCCAGGTGCAATATCAAGCGAATGGACGAAATCCTGAGGGATACTCATCATGACATGACCGCTTTTCTGGGGGCCGTGTCCGAAAGCCTGGGAGACGAATCACGCTTTATCCACCTCGGTCTTACTTCATCCGACGTCATGGATACCGCCCTCAGCCTCCAGATAGTCGAAGCGGCGGGGATATTATCCCAGGATATTAAAGACCTCACCGCCGTGCTGGCGCACCGAGCCCTGGAACACAAATATACGCCGATGATGGGCCGCACGCACGGCGTCCATGCCGAGCCGATTACTTTCGGGCTCAAGCTGGCGATATGGGTCGAGGAAATGAGACGTAATCTGCACCGGCTCACCGAGGCCCACAAGGGCATTGCCGTCGGCAAGATATCCGGGGCGGTGGGCACTTATGCCACCATACCGCCCGAAGTCGAGCAGAAAGCCTGCCGCAAGCTGGGACTGACCCCGGCGCCGGTATCAAACCAGGTCCTGCAACGCGACCGTCACGCGCAATTCATCACTACGCTGGCGATAATATCCGGCTCCCTGGAAAAATTCGCCACCGAAATCAGGGGACTTCAGCGTACCGAAGTAGGCGAGGCGGGCGAGCCTTTCGGCAGCAGCCAGACCGGCTCATCGGCCATGCCCCACAAGCGCAACCCGGAACTCTGCGAGCGGGTGACCGGCCTGGCCAGACTGGTGAGAGGCTACGCTTTAACTTCGATGGAAAATATCGCCCTGTGGCACGAGCGGGATATCAGCCATTCCTCGACCGAGCGTATCATCTTCCCCGACGCCTGCCTGGTGCTGGATTATACGCTGGGGATTTTCACCGACGTCATGAAAGGGCTGGAAGTTTACCCGCGGCGGATGCAGAAGAATATCGATATGAGCAAGGGGCTGTTTTGTTCCCAGCGGGTGATGCTGGCCATGATCGACAAGGGTTTGAGCCGCAAAGCCGCCTATGAGATGGTGCAGCGTAACGCGATGCGGGCGTGGAAGGGTAACAAGGAATTCAGCCGACTGCTGAAAGCCGACCCCGAAGTTACCGCCGTTCTGTCCGCCGAAGAGCTGGACTCGCTCTTCGATTTGCAGTACTATCTGCGCAACGTCGACGAGATTTTCGAGCGCGTGGGACTGACCGCCGCCCAGTGGAAGGCACACTGAGCCACCCGCCCGCCGGGCGCTTAAATACAACATTTTATAGAGTTCAAGGAGGTTACTGGTGACTGAAAATACTGATTCTACGGTGCTGCTGGATACCGACCTGCCTCTGCCGCCCTTTATCCGGGGTAAAATACGCGACGCCTATGACCTGGGCGACCATCTGCTGATAATCGCCAGTGACCGCATTTCGGCTTACGACGTAGTTCTCCCCTGCGGTATTCCCCGCAAAGGGCAGGTGCTCAACCAGCTTTCTGTTTTCTGGTTCGGGCAGACCGCCCACATCGTCGCCAACCACGTTGTCGAGTCGGTGGAGGACGTTCAGTGCCTGGATGGCTACCTCAGCCCGGAAAAGCGCTTTGATTACCCGTCTTATCTCGCCGGGCGTTCCATGGTGGTCAAGAAATTGGAGCGCCTCCCGGTGGAATGCGTTGTCCGCGGCTATATCTCCGGTTCGGCCTGGGAAGATTACCAGAAATCCGGCTCAATCTCCGGGCTGCCAACGCCGGCAGGTTTGCAGGAGAGCGAGGTGCTGACCGAGCCGATTTTCACCCCGACCACCAAGGCAGATACCGGCCACGACCTGCCGATGAACATGGACGAAGTCAGGGAACTTATCGGCGCCAGGCTGGCCGAAGAGGTGAAGGAA
>CBDUSH010000156.1:0-3968 GCA_965369965.1 uncultured bacterium
CCTGTTTGGGAGTGTATTAGCCTAAAACCTACCATATATCAGGTATCCGGTCAATACTCGAAACCGGTGGCGCTCTTTGTATTAAATTGAGTATTTTACCGGCCGTAAACCAGGTGACCGGATATTTTGCACGGAACATTCTTAAGTAAATTACAAGCCGGTCGCACGCTGTACAAAAAACTTGAAAGAGTGTGCCGGGTAAATTAGAATGAATAAAGAACCATCGATATTTAAGCGACATAAGTCGAGGAAACCTGTTTCAAATATGACGTTTTTACGAACCGGCCTGATTGTGTTATTACTGGCGGCGGTGTTCAGCTTAATCGCCTGCCGGGAATCACCGGAGACACGGGGAGACTCGACGGTACCGGCCGGCACGGAAGAAGTGCCGCGGATTTCAGCCGGTGAACTGCAGCAGAACACAGCTGACAGCGCCGGTATTCTCATCGTCGATACCCGTGGAACAAGTGAATACGCCGCCGGGCACATTCAAGGGGCCGTATCGGCGCCTTTATCGAAGATAGAAGCGGGTGAATGGCAGGCGCCGGAGGGCAAGCAGCTGGTTCTGTACTGATCCTGACCGGCTGAGGCTACAAGTGCTCGTGCAGCGCTATCTTTATACAACATGGGTTACACTGATATACAAGTCCTGAAAGGCGGCTATGCTGCCTGGCGGAACCAGGGTTATCCGATAGTAACCGGGGATAAGCCGGGATAATACAGGGTGGAATTCCCGTCCGCCGGCATGACGCTAAGACGGTCAGTCTATGATGTAGCCTGTCTTGGGTACGGTACGAATGATGGTGGGCTCAGCCGGGTCATCTTCTATCTTGGATCTCACGCGGCTGATCCAGGTTCTCAGTAGCTGCACATCATCCCGGTATTCCTGTCCCCAAATCCGGCTGAGCAGGTCCTCGTACAGCATGAGTCGCCCGGCATTTCGGGCAAGCGTGCTCAGTAAAAGCCATTCAATTCTGGTAAGATATTTCTCCTCGCCGCTGGAAACTACGCTCCGTTTCTTAAAATCGATTGTCAGATTCTTTATAGAAAGCGACTCAATGGTTTTTCGGCTCTCGGCGGGCTCCAGACGCCGCCTCACTGCCTCGATCCGGGCCACCAGTTCATCAGGGTTGAACGGCTTTGCCAGGTAGTCATCGGCCCCCATGCTCAGCCCTTTGATTTTATCGGCATGATCCCCTCGAGCGCTAAGGATAATGACCGGTATTGGAGAAAAAGAGCGCAGTTCCCGGAGCGTATCGAAACCGCTCATTCTAGGCATAAGAAGATCAAGCACCATGAGGTCAGGCTCCATTCCCTTAACCTGTTCCAATGCCTCAACTCCATCTCGGGCAGCGATAACATCGTAGCCTGAGGCTTTCAGCTTGGATACCAGGAAATTGAGGATACGCTCCTCATCATCTACCAGCAATATGCGAAAATTATTCACGATATGCTCCCGGTGACATAATATATGTTTTCAATAATACCTGCTCAAATAAACCGTGTCAAAGTATATTCATTTAAATGTCATATTTTTGTAACTATTTCTGCCCGAATTTTATGACTATTCCATCCTTCGCGCTCTAGAATATCTCCGTAACTCATTTTTCGGAGAGTTCCTGTGGTTATCGCATCAGTCGAACAATTGAAACCTGAGACTTCGAAGAGGACTAGAGCTCACCCGCTGATAGACGTGCCTGAATATTTAGTCCTCTGCCCGAACTGCAAGACACTGGAAACGTTATCGTTCACCAACGGCCAGCTGATAACAACGCGTAAATTCTCTCAGCATAGTGAGGGGATCTATCACGACTGCGGTTCAAAGCAGCCTTGTCATCTTTATCACGGCCGTTGAAAATATCTCAACTGGAATTATCGGGAACAGGCGGAAAAAGCATGATTGGTGAGAAAACAAGCCGTGTCGCCGCACTTGAAGGAGCAAACGCGCCGGGTATTGCTGAGGCTGCGTTCGCTGAATATATATCTGAAATGTTTTTGGCTTCAGACACAATCAAGCGGAGGAAGCCGGCCCAGCTGGAAATGGCCAGATTGACCCGGCAGGCAGTTGAGGCGCTGGAATGCTTGAATCAACGTTTGGGCTGCCAGCCCCACGCGGACGGGGACACCGGGATAAATTGCCCAAAAAAGGCAGGGAATCAATGAGTGTCAGAGTTTACGTGTTATTGAACGTGACCGATGAAAAAGCCGGGCCGGTAACCCAAACCCTGAGGAGTAAGCCGGGCGTGTCGTTCGCTGATCTGCTGGAAGGCCCGCCCGATGTTGTTCTGTCGGTTAAAGCGCCAAACCGGCAGAAACTGGCAAAGCTTACTATTGAGGCGCTGGCCTCTGTTGAATCGATGACTGAAGGTATATGGCTGCTTCCGGTTCCTTATGAAGTAAAAACTTCAATCAAGAAGGCTTTTATAGCTGTAAATCACTAAGCGGGGAAGACTGAACATGCTTCAGGTAAAACGCATTGCTGTTCTTGCTGAGGAAGGTTTTAAGGAAGCCGAATTCTCGGAACCACTGCGAACCCGGTGGTCCGGGACGGAAATCTTATTACCTCTCGTAAACAGGCTGACCGGCCGGGATTTAACCGGGCAATAATTCAAGCTCTCCGGGAGTAGTCACGGATGAAATCGAAAGGTGTGGTAATGGTCACATTAACGCAACCAGTCAGGGATATGTCAACTGTAGAACTTCTTAGGTCCAGCCCATACTTTGCCGGACTTGAGACCTGTGCTTTGAAGAGAATAGGCCGATTGATGGTGGAGCGGAGGGTTGAAAAAGACGAAATAATCTGGCTGGAACAAGACCACGCCAGGATGATTTATATTGTTGCCTCCGGGTTAATCAAGCTATTCAAAATGTCGGCCGAAGGGAAGGAGCAGATTCTAAGGTTAGTCCGTCCGGGTGATTGCTTCGGCCATACCGGTATATTCAACGGGGGCAGCAACCCCGAAAACGCCCAGGCCGTGGCTCAGACGTTGCTTTACGGACTCATGAGCAGCGATATAAAAACTTTACTCTGGGAACAAAAACAGCTGGCTCTGAACACGATACAGGCACTGGCCACGGAGACGCATCATTACATAACTCTGGTAGAAGACCTTTCCTTGAGAAGCGTCAGCAGCCGACTGGCCAGGGTGCTGCTCGAATACAGCAATGAAGAAATACTCGACGACTCACTCATCCGTACCCGGGGGGATATGGCGGCGATGACCGGAACCGTGCGAGAGGTAATCGGGAGGTCGCTTAAAACCCTCGAAAAGCAGGGAGTTATAAGATCCGATGGTCGCCACATCATCATCAGGGATAGTGATGCGTTAAAAACAATGGTAAGTTTGGACCTGAGTCCTTAGTTTGGCCGAATATTGCCGGTTGTCCTCTGTGCATTATACGACTGCCGTCCGCAATGAACGCGAATGAGAAATGAACCGGGCTTCATTAAGACGCGTTTTGAGATAGTGGGTGGGCGGAGAGCAGATCTTACCGGGAAATTTCAGATAAGATGGTCGTGCATAGAGCCATGAACTTCAATGCAAAGGCATCACGATATAACGTTACGGCAGTAAGGCAAAGCAGGTCTTGACCTCAGACGCCGCGTGCCGGAAACAGCCGCTGAGCCTGTGCCGTACGTTACCGCAGGGATTAAAGTACCGCAGTCCATACGAATATGCTAATATGACACATTAATTAAGCATAGATGGTCTGATACGATTCAGCTTAACGGAGTTCACCTTAAGATATGAGCACGGAACAATAAATAAATCCGATCACTTATAATACGATTACCCCTGTTACCGGGAATGACTGGAGGGAATAGTGAAGGAAAGGCGGATAACAAAAAAAAGCGTATTATTAACTCTTACAGCGATATTGGCGGTGATAACCGTCGCCGGAACGGGCTGCCGCCAGGTTGAGGAACCGGCTGATGAAGTATCCGTTCAATTAAAATGGTACCACCA
>CBDUSH010000157.1:0-3940 GCA_965369965.1 uncultured bacterium
TCCGGCGCCGGCTGATTTTAAGTTTACCTTCTCAGGTGAGGAGATACAAAAAATTTCTCCGGTTCGCTTGCCGGCAGCCGTCAATTTTTAGCAGATACCCGAAAACCCGGCGGTTACTCACGCAACGGGCAGTGGCTGGGCGGCCGGTTTCGCCGGTATTACCTGTCCGGATTTTACGGTCATCACCGGCGAGATCAACCTGTCTACGGTCAAAATCTCACCTTCCGAATCTTCCAGGTTCCATTTACCGGGCAGCAGCCTCAAAATGGAGATATCCGCCTCCATCCCGGCCTTCAGGCTGCCGATTCGCTTTTCTTCACCCAGCACGCGCGCCGGTTTGATAGTCGACAGCTCGATTACCTGCTTCAAATCAAGTCCCAGTCCCAGGAATTTGGTCATGGTTACGGTCATCCCGTATACCGGGTGTTTCAGGTTATTGCCCGCCAGGTCGGTACTCAAAGTGGTCGGAAATATGCCCTGGGCCATGCCCTTGCGGGCGACCTCGAAGCTGAAGTTATTCCCGCCCAGGGCGGTATCCAGGATGACGCCCCTCTCCATGGCTTCTTTCAGTTCGGTTAACACGGTACCGTCAGGCCGGTGTGCGCTGCCGAACTTGGCAGTATATACATGGCTTAAAATGTCGCCCGCTTCCATTATGGGCAGAACTTCCTGGGTCAGGGTTGGAGATACCTGCTTTTTTAAGTCTCCGATATGTATCATGATCGGCATGCCGAACTGTCCGGCTATCTTCTTGGCGGTCTCCACCACTTTGACGCCGTCTCTGGCGACGACGTTGCCAACCAGGCGCAGTTTCACCCCTTTAATCAGCCCCCGGTTTGCCTCGATAGCTCTGGCAGTGGCCTCAGGATTGATTTCTTCCCGGTCCCTCAACTCCGGCATGACGGTAAGTCCTTGAGAACCCAGGTGGATAAAACAGAAAACCCCGGTCAACGATGCCGGAATAACATACCTGGGGAATCCGTCAAAGATTGCCTCGCCGGCGCTTCCGCCGTCCACCACCGTGGTAACACCCTGGTTTACCCCGGCAACGTCGGGGTCGATACTCATCGTCAGCAGGCTGCCGGCGACGTGGGCGTGCAGGTCGATAATTCCGGGAGTAACTATATTTCCCTTAACGTCAACCACCTGCTGACCCGGCTGCGGCGGAATGTCTTTAGCCACCCGGCTGATTTTATCACCGGCTACGGCCACGTCCATCTCGTCATCCATGCCTTGTGACGGGTCAATGACTCTACCACCTTTAAGCAATACTTCCGGCATATTCGCCTCCTCGGTAAATATTTCTCAGACTATATCCACGGGTGCCTGAGTCGCCCGGCAAAACAGCCGGGACACCCCCCGTTACACAGTTTAGGACTTTCCTGCCGCGTCTGTAAACCCTCCCTTACCGCCTCAACCCCGCCCCCGCCCCCAGGTCTCCACTGAAATCAACTACAGGGAATAAAACAGAGAGGGGCTTTCGCCCCTCTCCGACAACCGCTAAACTCCAGCCGGTGCTGTTATTTGCTTAAAAATTCGTTTATATCGGCGGCGGCGCGTTTACCGGCCCCCATGGCGCTGATTACGGTGGCCGACCCGGTGACGATGTCGCCACCCGCCCATACCCTGTCCTTGGCCGTTCTGCCCAGCGTTTCGTCAGCCACCACGGTGCCTTTCCGGGTGGTCTCCAGGCCTTCGGTCGTCTGGGCGATAAGGGGATTGGGGGTGGTCCCCAGGGCGATGATGACCACGTCAACCTCCATGGTGAACTCACTGCCTTCCTTGACAATCGGCCGGCGCCGTCCGCTTTCGTCCGGCTCGCCGAGTTCCATCTCAAAGCACTCCATGGCCGTCACGTTGTTTTTCTCGTCGCCGATAAACTGCTTGGGATTGGTCAAAAATTTAAATATTATGCCCTCTTCCTGGGCGTTTTCCACTTCTTCACGCCTGGCGGGCAGTTCGGCGTCGGAGCGCCGGTAAATAATGTAGACTTTCTCGGCGCCCAGTCTGAGCGCGCACCGGGCTGAATCCATGGCGACGTTGCCGCCACCGATAACGGCCACGTTCCTGCCGACTCTGACCGGAGTGTCGTATTCCGGAAAGCGGTATGCCTTCATCAGGTTGACCCGGGTCAGAAATTCGTTCGCCGAATAAATGCCGTTCAGGTTCTCCCCCGGAACGCCCATGAACATCGGCAGCCCGGCCCCGGTGCCCAGGAAAACAGCCTCATAACCGTCGGCCAGCAGCTCGTCGATCGTGGCCAGCTTGCCGACCACCGAATTAAGTTTAATATCGACACCCAGTGAAGCCACGTAATTCACTTCCCCCTGGACGATATCTTTGGGCAACCTGAATTCGGGTATGCCGTACATCAGCACACCCCCCGCCACGTGCAGCGCTTCAAACAGGGTCACCGAATGCCCGTATTTCACCAGGTCGGCGGCGGCGGTCAGTCCGGCCGGCCCGGAACCGATCACGGCCACTTTTTTGCCGCTCGGCTTGCCGTCAACGGGTCTTACCGCCGGAGCCCCGATATTTTCCTTTTCCCAGTCGGCCACGTAGCGCTCCAGCCGGCCGATAGCCACCTGCCCGCCCCTCTTGGCCAGGGTGCAGACTATTTCGCACTGCGTCTCCTGGGGGCAAACCCGCCCGCAGATACCGGGCAGGGCGTTTTTACCTTTCATTACCTTCACTGCCTCGGGCAAATTCCCGTCCCGGATCGCCAGAATAAACTCCGGGATGTCCACCGCTACCGGACAGCCGGCCTTGCAGGGGAACTTGGGGCACTGGATACAACGGGCGGCCTCTTCCTGCGCCTGCTCCAGGCTGTAGCCCAGCGCCACCTCGTCGTAGTTTTTAGCTCTTACTTCAGGCTCCTGCCTGGGCATATCCAACCGGTTCAGATTAAGCTTGGCCATCTATTTTCATACCTCCAGACTCTGCGCTATGCTTGTTCCTGGCACTGGCACTGCCATTTTTCAAGAGACTCTTTCTCTTCGTCAAGATACGTTTTCTGCCGGGCGAACAGCAGGTCCCAGTCCACCTTGTGCCCGTCAAAATCAGGCCCGTCGACACAGACGAATTTGGTCTGGCCGTCCACCGATACCCGGCAGCAGCCGCACATCCCGGTGCCGTCGACCATAATCGGGTTCAGGCTGACCACGGTATCCACCCCGAACGGCTCCGTGGTTTTGGTGCAGAACTTCATCATTATGCTGGGGCCGATAGCGATAACCCGTTTCACGTTCTCATCGCCTTCCAGAAGCTCTTTCAGCGGCTCGGTGACCAGGGCTTTGCGCCCGTATGAGCCGTCGTCGGTCGTCACGATAAGTTCATCGCTGGCGGCGCGCAGCTCCTCTTCCCAGAAAATAAGGTCATGGTTACGCGCTCCCAGGATGGAGATAACCCGGTTACCGGCTTCTTTCAGCGCCCGGGCAATCGGCGTCACCACCGCCACGGCAAACCCGCCGGCCACACAGACGACGGTGCCGACTTTATCGATATGGGTGGGTACGCCCAGCGGCCCGACGAAATCGACTATTGAATCGCCGGTGCCCATTTTAGCCAGCCGCCGGGTGGTGGTGCCCACTTCCTGGCAGACCACGGTGACGCTTCCCTCTTCGGCGTCCCAGCCGGCTACGGTCAGGGGGATGCGCTCGCCCTTTTCGTCAATCCGGATGACGATAAACTGGCCGGGGCGGGCTTTCCTGGCTACCTCGGGGGCTTCAATTTTGAAAAGGTGAGTATTGGGCACCAGGTCCTGCCTCAAGAGTATTTTGTACATCTATAACCTCCGTTCCTTTCTGGACAATAAAAAAGCCGTCCCGGCGGCACGGCCGAAAGACAGCTGCTTCTGGGTTTTATCTTTACGAATAATATGTTTCACGCCATGAGAGACTTTAGCATTAACCGCCCAATAATTCAAGTTTCCGGCGCCGGG
>CBDUSH010000158.1:0-3935 GCA_965369965.1 uncultured bacterium
GAATTCGCAGGGTACCTTTGTCTGGCATAAGCCGCAGCCCTGTATCTCTACCCCGTACTCTTCTTTCAGGTATTTGATATCCGAGTTCATGTAATCGGCGCACCGGTCTTTATCGTGTCCGTTTTCGGTGATGGCGCCCGCCGGGCAGCGGTCAATGCAGGCACGACATTTCTTATTTACATAAAATAAGCAGTTGGAGAGATGGTCACGGGCGTTACGGGGGCTGGCGGGCAGTGCCAGGTCGGTTACCACGCTGCCGCAGCGGTGGGCGATGCCTCGCTCCGTGATAAACCCGTCGGAAAGGCTGAAAGTGCCCAGTCCGGCACCGTAGGCGACGTGCCGCTCAGACCAGTTGGAAAAGCGCCCATTTTGATTCCGGTCGGTTTTGAAGTAGGGCTGGGCGAACGGGGCGGCGGCCAGATATCCCTGGCCGTGAAGTATCTCTACCACGTGCTTGCGCAGGGCGCCGTTAAACTGCTCGCCGTACCAGCGGGCATGAGACCAGGAGCGGGACGGGATTACCGTTTCCCGGCGGTTAGTGAGGCGGGTTTTTTCGGTAACGGGCAAAATCCAGCTTATCACGGAGAGTTGCGCGGGTAAATCGGCCGGATTTTTATCGTAAGCCAGCGCCAGCGCCTCGCGGGGGGTGAGGTGGCTGGGGTCGATAATTGACTTATATTCAACGAAGATAGGGTCGGCGCCGTCGGCAAACTGTACCGTCGGTTCGTCAAAGACGGCATCGCCATCCGAATCCGGCAGGCGGTTCAAAAGGCTGGCGCCGGTAAATGACCTGATTTCGTCGATGATAAACGGCACCGGTGACACTGGTTCGGTCGTCCTGGCGGATGACATTATCGGGGCTCCTTTCAGCGCGGGTTAAATTTAACTCAGCTTATGCCTGCTCGGCGTCCACAGCGTGTGTCAGGACTTCTTTCATGTGCGGACCGGGCATTAAGAAGTCTTCCTCAGAACCATCGTCCTGACCCATAATCCGCAACGTTTCCAGCAGGGCGTAGAAATTGATTGCCCAGCCGACTCCGAATACCTCGGGGGTGAAAATACGGGTTTCATAGGGATTCCAGTAGGCTTCCCTGATTCTCTCCAGAGTGGGCATCCGGAACTCGTAGGGGATAAATCCGGCCACCGTCCCGTGCCACTTCCTTTCTTTTTTGGGCTTCTCCAGTTCCTGACAGACCGCGACCAGCGCCAGCGTAATCGCCGCCGCCTGCAGTAATCGGGTGATATATTGTTGTGTCTTCATGGCGACTCCTTTGTTTCGTCCCTGATATTTAACCCCAAAACGACTGATGTTTCAACCTGTCGTGGTGGAATATCCCAGTATGTCTCCAGTAACCTGTCCTTATCCGGCATCAGGCGGAAGCCGTTTTTCCGGTAAAAAGCGACCGCCCGGTGTGCGTCAGCCCAGGTGCCCACCAGCAGGCGGGGTGTCGTCACCAGTGTCTCGAGGTGGCTCAGAAGCCGGCCTCCGATTTTCCGGTTTTGCCATTCGGGTAAGACGTAAGTGTGGCGTATCAAGGTGACATCGTTAACCGGTTCGATGCCAATTACGCCGATAATCTCCCCGCCTGTTTCCCACCCGAAAAAGGTCATCCGCCGCATTTCCTTTTCCAGTTCGCCCATTGACATATAGGGTTGATGATACCGGTCCGCCGGGATAACCCCGTCATAGGCTCTGGCGGCCTCATTGATGATGAAGTATATCCGGGGGGTATCGCCTGCCTGACATTTTCGAATCATAATTCACCCTCCGGATTATACCATTTACAGCCTGTTCCGCAATGATTTATATGTCTTCCCGGGACTATTATCCACTATCTGGTCAGAACCTGTTTCGTTAGGAAAGGTTAAGGCTTTAATAACTTTAAATATTCTTTCGGGATTATTATCCCATATATAAAATGTCTGAAATATAAATAATCGGGACTCTCATCCAATATCTGAGCAGACCCTGTTCGGTGAGGAACTATTTAGCTTCTAATAGCTTTTAAATCCTCTTTCAGGGCTATTATCCCATATATAAAATGTCTGGAATGTGCTATAATCCGGTAGCGGAAAACAATCCGGGCGGATTAAGCGGCCGGTGAAAAACACAGAAGGGGCGGAAGCCCCTTATTATATGCAGGTGACGAAAATATTTTAGGTAAGAGAGTGACTGATGACGAATAATAATGCGGTGAAAAAATGGGTAGACGAATGCGCGGCACTGACTGAACCGGACAGCATTGTCTGGTGTGACGGCTCTGACGAAGAGAGAGTGCGTCTGGAGAAGGAAGCTCTGGCCAGCGGCGAGCTTATACAGTTGAATGAGGAAAAGCTCCCGGGATGTTTCTACCATCGTACCGCCGTGAATGATGTCGCCCGTACCGAGAACCTGACTTTTATCTGCACCAGTCGTAAAGAGGACGCCGGGCCGACCAACAACTGGATGACCCCGGAAGAGGGCTATGCCAAAGCCGGGGCTATCTTCAAAGGCTCCATGAAGGGGCGTACCATGTACGTCATTCCTTTCTCGATGGGTCCTATCGGCTCTCCCTTCAGCAAGATCGGTGTCGAGCTTACCGACAGTATTTACGTCGTATTGAATATGCGTATCATGACCCGTATCGGCGATGCGGTAATGGAGGCGCTGGGCGCTGACGGTGAATTCACCAAAGGTTTACACGGCAAAGCCGAGCTTGACCTGGAGAAACGGCTCATCCTTCATTTTCCGGAAGATAACGCTATCTGGAGCGTGGGCAGCGGCTACGGAGGTAATGTCCTCCTGGGGAAGAAATGCCTTGCCCTCCGTATTGCCAGTTACCTGGGTCAACAGGAAGGGTGGCTGGCCGAGCACATGCTCATCGTCGGTATCCAGGACCCTGAGGGCAACATGACCTATATCGCCGGCGCTTTCCCGAGTGCCTGCGGCAAGACCAACCTGGCGATGCTGGTTCCCCCCGAGATACTCAAGGATAAAGGCTACAAGGTGGTCACCATCGGCGATGATATCGCCTGGATGCGAATCAAGGAAGACGGCAGATTGTGGGCGATTAATCCCGAAGCCGGTTTCTTCGGGGTGGCTCCGGGCACCAACTATAAGACCAATCCGAACGCGATGAAGACTATTCAGGAAAATACCATTTACACCAACGTCGTCCTCAAACCTGACGCCACCGTCTGGTGGGAAGAAGGTGACGGAGACCCGCCGGCGGAAGCTCTGGACTGGAAAGGTAATCCGTGGCGGCCCGGCATGACCGACAAAGACGGCAAACCTGTCCCCGGCGCCAACCCCAACAGCCGCTACACCACGCCGGCCAAGCGCTGCCCCTGTATTTCCCCGAACTGGGAAGACCCGGAAGGGGTGCCTATTTCGGCGATTATCGTCGGCGGCCGCCGGGCGCGTCTGGCGCCGCTGGTCTATGAGTCTTTTGACTGGCAGCACGGCGTATTCGTCGGCTCCACCATGGCCTCGGAACGGACGGCTGCCCAGTACGGCAAGATCGGCGAAGTGCGGCGCGACCCGATGGCGATGCTGCCGTTCTGCGGCTATAATATGGCCGACTACTTCGGCCACTGGCTGGAAACGGGCAAGAAACTGACCAGACCACCCCGGCTCTTTCACGTCAACTGGTTCCGCACCGGCGAAGACGGTAAGTTTATGTGGCCCGGATTCGGCGAAAACCTCCGCGTGCTGGACTGGATAATCAAGCGTTGCCGGAAGGACGTTGACGCCGTCGAGACTCCCATCGGCTACATACCGGCGCCGGATGCCATCAATATAGAAGGACTCGACATGCCCGACGGGGTAATGGAGAAGCTGCTTGCCGTGTCCACGGATGACTGGGTGGCCGAGCTTGACGGCCTTGAAGAGTTCTACGCTAAATTCGGTGACCGGCTCCCCGCCGAAATCTGGGACGAGTTCCGGGCGCTGAAAA
>CBDUSH010000159.1:0-3935 GCA_965369965.1 uncultured bacterium
AAGGATCGTAAAAGATACCGAATAAAAAGAATTAATCCATACCTTAATATTAGCCAAGGAGACGTAACTTTGAAAAAGTTGTTGGTTATTCATCCGTTTCTATTCGCTATATCCCCTATTCTTTTTCTCTTTGCCAATAATGTAGATGAGGTTCCCGCCACCGATCTATTAGTACCAATACTTGTTGCTGTGGTCAGCACATTAATTCTTTTATTATCAATAAGATTAATCACTAAAAACTATGATAAAATTGCAATTGTTACCTCCTTTTTTCTGATATTGTTTTTTTCATACGGTCATATTAGGCACCTAATCCTATCTTACGGGATAGATCCACATATTAGTGTCAATCTCTTTTTGCTACCTATCTGGGCAGTTCTCTTCGTCACCGGAGCTTTCTTGATAATGAAGTCTCGCAGGGATTTCTCTATTTCTACCAAATTTTTCAACGTTGTAGCTATTACTCTGATTGTAATTTCAATAGTCAATATTAGCATTTATCAAATCAAAACAAACGACCTTACGCCAAAGAAAATGACTGAGGAAGACGGTAGCCTGAATATAGAAAATTCAAATAATTTGCCCGATGTTTATTATATCATTTTGGATCAATACGCGAGATCCGACACCCTTAAGGAATTCTGGGACTACGATAATAGTGAATTTACTGATTACCTGTCCAGTAAGGGATTTTATGTAGCTGCTCGGAGTCGCAGTAATTACTATGTAACTTGGTACTCACTGGCGTCTTCTTTAAATATGGAATACATTAATTACCTTGGTGACAGGGTAACACCGAAAGACTGGTCAGTGCTTAATAAAATGATATCAAATAATGAAGTTTCACAATTCCTAAAATCTAGAGGATATCACTATATTTTTGTGCGTAGTATAGAGTTCTGGAAAGACGCGGATCAATATGCAGAGGTGTTAGAGTATAAAGGTGCATTCGGATTCAAACTTTCTAACTTTGCAAGATCTTTAATTGGAACCACTGCCTTAGAGCCTGTTGAATTTTTACTTGGCGGGGCTCTCACAAAAAGTATTTTATATGTCTTTGATGCGTTGGCTGATATATCCACGATTAAGGGGCCTAAATTTGTTTTTGTCTATGTCATGTCCCCTCATTCTCCATTCGTATTTGATCGCAACGGAAATCCAGTTAAGCAACCTGTATTCCGAACGGAAGACCCTGAAGATCGAGCTGTACGTAGACATCAAGGGTACCTTGAACAACTGATCTTTATCAATAAAAAAATTCAAACACTTGTTGATGAACTGTTATCAAAATCTGACGTGCCACCAATCATTATTTTGCAATCAGACACTGGTCCAACAAAGTATATTCCGAGACCTGAGAGCGAACTGACTGACAAGAACATCATGCCAGAAAGGATGAAAATACTTAATGCCTATTATTTCCCCAAGAAAAACTACGAACTTTTGTATGAGTCCATAACTCCAGTGAACTCTTTTAGAATAGTCTTAAACCTCTATTTCGATGGGAATTACGAGCTGTTGAATGACGAAAGCTACTGGGGTACTCTATCTGAGTTGACCATATTGCCGTCTGAAAATTGAGGCTGCCGGTTGTGAGTTTGACCTGCCGCCAATAGCTGTGCCGTCTTTTACATAATAGCCACCGGGGGGTGAAGTACTTGCGGCGCAAAGTCAACGAACTGCGGCATGTGTTGGGTAAATAAGGCATGATATCAAATCGAATATGATAAACAGAGTATGCCGATGAATTCTTACGAGAAATATACCAGCGATATTGCCATTACCGGATTTTCCAATCTGGTTATTGTCCTGAGAGGACTGGTGCTGCTGCCCATTATCAGCAAAACACTGGGCGCCTACGGATACGGTATCTGGGCACAAGTGATGGTCACTCTTGCTTTAATTGCCTACATATCCACTCTGAACCTGCCCGCTTCTCTGGCCCGATTCCTGGCCGCCGAAAAAGACAAAGACGTTATCCGGGAGGGTTTTTTCTCGGTACTGGTTACCGGCCTGGGGTTCAGCCTGCTTATCGGCCTGGCGCTTTTCCTGATGAGTCAGATTTTTGCCACTTCTCTATTTCACGACCCGGGCGCGTTCCGGATTGTACAACTTACCGCTTTGATTGTGCCTTTCTGGGCACTGGAGACGGTGTACCTGGGTTTTTTCCGGGCTTTCCGGGAAATGAAAACTTATTCATTTATGTTAATCGCGCGGAACATTATGGAGCTGGCGCTGATTTCTTATTTCATCTTTTCCGGATATGGTGTTTTCAGCGCCGTGCTGTCACTATTAATCGCCCGGGTGGTCGTCGATTCCGTCATGCTGTTTATGATTATTAACCGAATCGGCGTCAAATGGCCGCGCTTTTCCCAACTGAGGCCTTATTTTGGTTTTAGTATACCGCTGATACCGGGAATGCTTGCTTCATGGGTAATAAACTCCAGTGACCGCTACGTTATCGGGATTCTACTGGGAGTGACGCCGGTGGGTATTTATGCCGCCGGTTACGGCATCGGCTACGTGATTATCTGCTTTACGGCACCTTTAGCCACAGTCCTGTTACCAACATTATCAAGGCTCTACGACGAGAACCGGATTGAGGAAGTAAAAACACATCTGGCCTATTCGCTCAAGTATTTCCTGATGCTGGCCATCCCTTCCGTCTTCGGGTTGACCGTCCTGGCCAGGCCGTTGCTCCAAGTATTATCCACACCCGAGTTCGTTCCGGAGGGTTCCCTGGTACTGTCGATTATCGCCCTGAGCTACCTTTTGTTCGGCACCTATGTCATTTTTTCCCAGGTACACCTCTTGATGAAACGAACGAAAATACTGGGTTTCTTATGGGGAGGAGCTGCCTTACTTAACCTGACCCTCAACGTTATTTTGGTGCCTTTATTCGGGGTTACCGCTGCCGCCGCGGCGACACTGTTCTGTTATACCCTGGTCACCGTCATTACCATACTGACCGCTACTCAGTATCTGAAGTTCAGCGTCATGCCCGCCTTTTTCCTGAAGAGCCTGATCGCCTCGTCAGTCATGTCCGCCATCATCTGGTTTTTAAGCCCGGATGGGGCGGTAAACGTGGCGCTGGTCATCGGTCTGGGCGGCATTATATATTTTGCCGTTCTTTTCCTGGCAAAAGGGTTCACCAGAGACGAAATAAGGTTTTTCCGGGGATTATTGAATAGAAATTAGACTTGATGACAGAATACCCCCTCAAGGTTCTGGAGCAGGGACAATCTTCCTCACTACTTTTGCGGGCACTCCCGCCGCTATTCAACCTAGAGCATTTCCTTAAGCATTATCTTTATCTCTTCTTTAGAAAGCAGTCTGCCGTCGTTGGAGGAGCAAGTCTTCACCGTGGCCGCAACGACATCGTCTGATTTTTGCGGGTTTAAGATAAACATGTCTTCCAGTTCTATGACATTACCCGCCTCTTCCAGTGTCATCAGCTCTTCACAACTTTTTTCCCCGGCTCTTTTGCCGATAATATTTATCTTGACATCTGTCGGATTATGACCGTGCCGGGGCGCCAGTTCTTCAATCATCGCCTCAGCCAGGTCACCGATACGCATGGCGGGCATTTTGAGGATAAATATTTCACCGCCGTTGGCCACTTCGGCGGTTTTCAGCACCAACCCGGCGGCACGGGAAATATCCATGACGAACCGGGTCATTTCCGGGTCGGTCACCATCACCGGCCCGCCACAAGCTATCTGTTCTCTGAACAGCGGCACGACCGAGCCCCGGGAATCAAGCACGTTGCCAAACCGGACACAGGCAAAGGCGGTCTTCCTGGCCCCCTTGTAATAATTAGCCGAGATAGTCAACCGCTCGGCGAGCAGTTTGGTGGCGCCCATGACGTTTATCGGGCTGACCGCCTTGTCCGTACTGATGGCGATAAACCTGGTTACTTCTTCTTCAATCGCCGC
>CBDUSH010000160.1:0-3923 GCA_965369965.1 uncultured bacterium
GCTGACTTTGGGGAGAAGGCTGTTTCACGGAAAGATTTTACGGGTTGATTTTTAAAGTCCAGATGATATAATGGCGGCAGTCGACCGCAGGAGGGTTATGGGTATGGCACAGGTTACCGGTTCCGACGCCGAGAGAAAAATAGTTGCCATTCTCAAGGTCCTGAGCGAGTCGTCAGAGCCGCTGGGGTCAATCACCATCGCCCGCGAGCTGGAACGCCACGGGATTTTTCTTAGCGAGAGAGCGGTCAGGTATCACCTGAGGATAACTGACGAGCGCGGTTATACCCAGCCGCTGGGCCGTGACGGCCGCATGCTCACTCCCCAGGGGCATGAGGAGCTGAGGTTCGCCCTGGCCCCGGACCAGGTTGGTTTCATTATCTCGAAGCTGGAACTGCTGGCGTTCAATACCCGCTTTGACCCTGAGACCCGAACCGGCCTTCTCCCGATAAACACCTCGCTCATTGATAAAGACAGATTTAAAGAAGCGCTGGCGGTGATGGGTGACGTCTATAAGGCCGGGTATTGTGTCAGCGAACTGGTGGCGGTGGCCTCTGAAGGAGAAAAGCTGGGTTCCGTGGTAATTCCGAAGGGAAAAACGGGGCTGGCTACGGTCTGCAGCGTGTTGATAAACGGCGTGCTGCTGAAATCGGGCGTGCCGATAGAATCGAAATTCGGCGGCGTACTGGAAATCAGAGGCTCGAAACCGAGGCGTTTTGTGGCCATCATCAACTATTCGGGGACGTCACTGGACCCTTCCGAGCAGTATATCCGTGCCGGGATGACCAGTGTCCTGGCGGCCGCCAGGGAAGGTAACGGCCGGATACTGGCTAACTTCCGCGAGATACCGGCCGTGTCCCGGGCTATCGTCAGCGAGAAGGTGAGCATGCTCCGGGAAGCGGGTATCACCGGGGTGTATGCGCTGGGAAATACCAGTGAGCCGATCTGCCAGATTAACGTGGGCATGAACCGGGTGGGTATGGTGTTGCTGGGCGGGCTGAACCCGGTGGCGGCGGCGGTGGAGGTGGGGATCGAGGTGGAAAGTATCGCCGAGAGCGGCTTGATTGATTACCGGTATTTGACCAGCTTCTGGAAACTGTAGGCAATCATTACAACCTCTGCCTTCGGGAAACTGTAAAGGCACTTCTAAATCCTCTGTCTTCCGGAAATTTTTAAAGGCACCATTAAAACCCTCTGGTTTTCCGGAAATTTTTAAAGGTACCGCTAAACTCTCCGCCTTCCGGAAACTATAAGGCACCATTAAACCTTCTGCCGAATTAACCGGTCACCTGTCCTGTCACCTCATAAAACCGCAGCTAATTACCCCGTATTCACCGGAAAACTGCCTCCTTTTCCCCAAGTGCGCCATTTTGAACCATCAGGTACTTGACAAGCGTAATCGGGCGGAATACTATAAGTCAAATGACTGTCTCCCGGGGATATTCTAAACTGAGGCGGTATAACCCGGGGAGTAGAATTTTCAAATAAACGATTGAGGAGGTGATGTCTTATCGCAAGAAGAATATCGGGACAATCCAGCGGTAGTATTTCTGAGGAGGGAAAAATGAAAAAAAGAGGAATAATAGCCCTGGTGCTTTTGGTGACCATGCTGGGTGGTATAGTGGCCGCCTGTGCGGCCCCGGCACCAGCACCAGCACCGGCACCAGCCCCGGCCCCGGCCCCAGCGCCGGCACCAGCACCGGCTCCAGCGCCAGCCCCGGCTCCAGCGCCAGCCCCGGCTCCAGCACCCGCACCCGCTCCGGCGCCAGCTCCAGCCCAACCGGCGGAAGTATTTGACTGGAGGCTGGTGAGCATGTGGTCTGAAGCGGAACTGGCCTATGCAGCCAATGTCGAGTTCACCGATAATGTGAGGAAGGCGAGTAACGGACGGGTCGATATCGAAGCCTTCTCTTCGGGGGCGCTGATGCCTTACACCGAGTATTTTGACGCGGTCAGGGGTAAGGTAGTGGAGTTGTCCCAGGCCGGAGGCAGTTACTGGGCGGGTAAAGACTCGGCTCTGGCGATGATTGACCATGCCAGTATCGTTATTGGCGACTATCCCCGGACGATTACCTGGTTGTTTCAGGCGGGGGGTTTAGAACTGGCCCGAGAGATGTACGCCAAATGGGACCTCTACTACATCGGCGGTCACATGTATACCTACGCTGGGGAATCAATCGTCTCCAAGGTACCTATCCGCACGGCGGATGATATCAAGGGTCTGAAAATAAGGGCACCGGAGACACTGGCCGCGGTTTGGGACGCGTTTGGTGCTAACGTGCTGACTATACCGGGCGCGGAAGTTTACACCGCCCTGTCCACCGGTCTTATCGAAGCTTCCGACTGGGGGTCACCGGCCATGAATTTGAGGATGGGTTATGCTGAAATTTGCCCATACTATTCCAAACCCGG
The DNA here is from genome assembly GCA_965369965.1 of uncultured bacterium. GTDB lineage: Bacteria > Chloroflexota > Dehalococcoidia > Dehalococcoidales > RBG-16-60-22 > JACZSH01. The sequence continues at coordinate 2,410 of CBDUSH010000160.1, forward strand.
TGATTACTATATGGGTGGTGTGGGAGACCTCGTCATCAACATGGATACCTGGAATGAGCTGCCTGACGACCTCAAGGGGATAGTGGAAACGGCGGCACGGCAGATGGCCATAGACATGTGGACGAAGACGGCCTACGACGACCTTACGGCTATTCCTGCCTTGAGCGCAGCCGGCGCCGAGATGGTGGCCTGGGATTCAGATCTGGTATCAAGGATGAAAGAATTAATTGCCGCTGAGGACGAAAAACTGGCTAACCAGTCTGAGGGTGGTAAGAAGGTTATGGCTCACTTGAACCAGTTCCTGGAGGATATTGGAGGAAGGTAGCCCAACCCGTAACATATATCGCTTGTTTGGGGGAAGCGGGTGGGCAATGTCCGCTTCCCCCAAATGTAAACAGGGGAAAATATGAAACGATTTTTACACACCATTGACCAGATAAGCGAGTGGAGCGGGAAGATATTTTCCTACATGCTGCTGGTCACGATGCTTATCATCGGCTTTGAGGTGATTATGCGGATGTTTGGTAAGCCGCAGATATGGGTTTTTGACATCACCCTGTATACCGCCGGCATTGTCTATGTGATCGGCGGAGCTTACACGCACTTAAAGAATCGACATGTCAGGATGGACGTGCTTTTTGACCGCCTTTCCCCGCGCACGCAGTCACTGCTGGATTTAATTACCCTGCCCGGCTTTGTCATCTTCTGCGGCGTATTGCTATGGCTGGGGGCAATCCGTGGCTGGGAGTCGTTCCTGATGAACGAAAAACTTTATACCAGCTTGATGCCAATTGTCTGGCCGGTCAGGTTGATGATTCCGGTGGGCGGGCTTTTGATACTGCTGCAGGGCCTGGCCAAGGCGATACGAGATTTCCATATGGTGGTGAAGGGGGAGAGGTTAGATTGAATATTGATATTGTTCCTCTGAGCATATTCATACTGGTCGGTATGTTCGTGTTACTCATTGCCGGCCTGCCGATGGCCTTTGTCACCGGCACCATGGCGGTGGTGGTCTCCCTGATACTGTGGGGACCGTCTAGCCTGGAAGTTGTTTTAAACCGTGTCACCGGTTTTATGAAAAGCTACATATTCATCGCCGGTCCGATGTTTATCCTGATGGCCACTGTGCTCCAAAAATCAGGGGTGGTGGAGGACCTTTTCCGTGCCGTGCGGGTTTGGTTTGGCCCGGTGGGGGGCGGCCTGGCGGTAACTTCCATCCTGGTGGGCACCATCATGGCGGCCATGTCCGGCATCATCGGGGCGGCGGTGGTCAGTCTCACCCTGATGGCCCTGCCGATAATGCTCCGATATGATTACAGCAAGCAGATTGCCCTGGGGTCGATTATGGCCGGGGGCGGCCTGGGGACGCTGATTCCGCCCAGTATCGTCTTCGTTGTCTACGGGATGGTTACCGGGGCTTCAGTGGGCAAGCTGTTCATGGGTGGGGTGTTCCCGGGGCTGCTGCTTTCTTTGAGTTACTGTGGTTATGTCGTGGCCAGGGCGATAATCAATCC
>CBDUSH010000161.1:0-3844 GCA_965369965.1 uncultured bacterium
GGTATTATGAACTATGATAACCGGCGATAAACAACGGGCACTAAAGGCAGAAAAGAAGTAAAAAAGCCCAAGCTGCCGAACATTCAAAAGGGGGTGAGGGAAATAGCTGATAACAGGGAACTAACGGATAGAGTCGGCGAGATTATCGAAGCCAGCAGCACCGGCTTCACCGCCGAGAGCTACGAGCTTTACCGGCTGCCGCCCCTGGGCAGCCTGGTGAAAACCGGCGACGGGGAAACAGGCCTTTACGGAATCGTGCATCACGCCACCACGGGCAGCCTGGAGCCGGGGCGGCGGCCATTGGCGCGGGGCAAGGACGAGGCCAGCGAAGAAGACGTCTACCGCACCAGTCCCCAGCTGTTAAAGCTGCTTAAAAGCGAGTTCAGCGTAGTGGTGGTGGGACACCGGCAGGAGGAACGGCTCAACCATTACCTGCCTCCCTGCCCGGCCCGCATCCACGGCTTTGTCTACCGGTGCGGAGACGGCGAGATAAAAGAGTTCGGGCAGGGGTACGGCTTTCTCAATATCCTGGTCAATGCCCACCTGCCGGTTTCCACGGAGGAACTGGTGGCGGCCGCCCTGCGGCAGATGAGCCGGGCGCAGGAAGACCCGCGAGCCTTCCTGGTGGGGGCGGGCAAAGAACTGGCGGTATTGCTGGGCGGACAGTTCCACCAGCTTAAAGCGATACTGGGGAGGCTGCAATGAGCGACCGACTGGGGATTGTGGTCACCGGCTCACTGGAGGGCGGTGTCGACGTCAAGCTGGATGGGGAGGTATCCGTCGAGGATATGGCGGTGGGGCGCTATGTCACCATCGAGGGGCGGAAGCAGCGTTTCTTCGCCATGATAACCGATATCAGCCTGGAGGTAACCGACCAGAGGCTTACCCTGACGCCGCCGGACGTCTCCGACCCGTTCATCACCGAAGTACTGGCCGGCACGAGCACCTTCGGGCTGCTGCACGTGGCGCCCATGCTGACTATCGGCGGCGACGCGGGAGATATTATCGACGGTCCCCGGCCGGTGAAGACGGTGCCCAGCCACTTCTCGGCGGTGAACCTCTCCTCGCAGGCGGACGTGGAACTGGTCTTCGGCGGCGAGGACGAAAAGAGGTTCTACATCGGAACGCCGCTGGACATGGAGACCAAGATTTGCCTTGACCTGCCGGAACTGGTCAAGCGGTCTAACGGCATCTTCGGCAAGAGCGGCACCGGCAAGACCTTTCTCACCCGGATGCTGCTTATCGGCATGCTCCAGAAGAGCGCCGCGGTGAACCTGATTTTTGATATGCATAACGAGTACGGCTGGGCGGGCACCAGCGAAGGCGGCCGCCCGGTGAAAGCGTTAAAGCAGCTTTTCCCGTCGAAGGTGGCCGTGTTCACCCTCGATGAAGAGAGTTCCCGGCGGCGGAAGGTCAGCACCGATTTCGTGGTCAGGATAGGCTACGACGAGATAGAGCCGGAGGACATGGTGCTGCTTCGCCAGACCCTGAACCTGACCGAGCCGGCTATCGAGGCGATATACCAGCTGCGCCGCCGGTTCGGTAAAGGCTGGCTGGGGCGGGCTTTGGACCTGGCGGACTCCGAGGAGACCAGCGAACTGTTAAAGGAGATGAGCATCCACGAGAGTACTTTCCAGAACCTGAGGCGGGGCATGGCTACCATCCAGCGACTGGCCTTCATCGAGCCGAAGGCGCCGGTCAACGCGGTGAAAAGCATCATCGACCACCTGGACCGGGGGATAAACGTGGTGCTGGAGTTCGGGCGTTACACGGATATCACCGCCTATATCCTGGTGGCTAACCTGCTCACCCGGCGTATCCATGCCCAGTACCGCGACCGTACCGAAAAGGCGATGGGCAGTGATACCGCCAAGCCGATTCCCCTGGTGATAACAATCGAGGAGGCGCACCGGTTTCTCAATCCGGAGGTGGCCAGCCAGACCATCTTCGGGATTATCGCCCGCGAGATGCGCAAATATAATGTCAGCCTGCTGGTGATCGACCAGCGCCCCAGCGGTATCGACAGCGAGGTCATGTCCCAGATGGGCACCAAAATCACCTGTCTGCTCGATAACGAGCGCGATATCGACAGCGTGCTGGCGGGGGTCTCCGGTAAAAGCGCCCTGAAAGCGGTGCTCTCCCGGCTGGACTCCAAGCAGCAGGCGCTCATCTTCGGTCACGCCGTGCCGATGCCGGTGGTGGTCAGGACGCGGGAATACGGCTCCGCCGAATCTTATAAGGAATTGACTGAAGGCGGCCAGTCCGGGGACAGGGAGCAGGCGGAAAAAGACATCGAAGAGCTGTGGGGCTAGGCAGCTAACCGGTTGATATAGGCAGCAGCGAATATGTGGTCTAAATCTAAAAAAGTTGGCCTGGTGCTGGGCAGCGGCGCCGCGCGGGGGATGGCGCACATCGGGGTGCTGGACGTCCTGGAGCAGGAAGGTATTGCTATCGATATGATTGCCGGCACCAGCGCCGGAGCGGCGGTGGGGGCGCTTTACGCCCAGGGTAAGAGTGCCGGCGAAATAATAAGCATTGCCCTGGCACTGGAGCAGTACCGGTTGACCCGTTTCATCGACCCGTCCCTGCCCCGGAGCGGTTTCATCAAGGGTAAGAAAATAAAGGGCCTGATGGCGTCATTTATCGGCGGCGACATCAAATTCAGCGACCTGAAGATACCTTTTGCCTGCGTGGCGGCGGATATCGATACCGGTGAAGAGGTGGTTATCGACCGAGGCTCGGTGCCGGAAGCGGTCAGGGCCAGCATATCACTGCCGGCGATATTCGCGGTGGTGAAAAGGAGCGGGCGGTTCCTGGTGGACGGCGGGCTGGTAAACCCGGTACCGGTGAGCGTGCTCCGGAATATGGGAGCCGATTTGATCATAGCCGTGAATGTGATACCCGAGGTATCCGATCGCGTCCATTACCGGGGGGACGAGAAGAAAAGCGGCAAAGAACCCAGTATTATCCACGTCCTGATGCAGTCTCTGTTTATCAACGCCTATTCTCTGGTTGTGTCGAGCATGGAAGGGGCTGACATCGTCATCGAACCGCACCTGAGCCACATCGGCGCCGGTGACTTTCACCAGACTCAGGAGTGCATCCGGCTGGGCAGGCTGGCTGCCCGTAACGCCGTGCCGGAGATAAAGCGAGCCATTAAGACGCTCTGATTCCCCCAAAAAATATCCGTAAAAACAGTTGACGGCAAGGGTTCCGATGTTTTATAATGTAATTGCAAATGATTAGCATTACTAATAACAGGTATGAGTATGGGGTGATAACCAGATGCCGATAACCGGCCGTAAAGCGCTGAACCAGGTGGGGATGAGGTTTACCAGCCAGCGCGCGCTGATTATGGATATAATCCGGCGGGGGCGAGGGCACCTTGACGCCGACGAAATCTACCGCCAGGCCCGGGAAAAGGAATCACGGCTGAGCCTGTCCACCGTCTACCGGACGCTGCAGATGTTGAAGAAGCTGAAGGTGGTGGACGAACTCCATTTTGATGAAAACCATCACCATTATGAAGTTAAACATTCCGCGGAACATTATCACCTGAAATGTCTCGGCTGCGGTGAGGTGGTCGAATTCAGTTATCCGCTGTCGAGTTATTTGAAAGAAAACGTTCCCGCCGCCAGAGATTTTGACATCACGGACACCGAGGTCAATCTGTCAGGCTACTGTGCCCGGTGCCGCCGCGAACGGCAATAATTTTTTTAGCTAGTTTATTGCAAATAAGAAGCATTTGTATCTGGTGGAGATGGTTTTGTAAGAAAAGAAATATGAGACGCTCATATTTAAACCTGTTTATTGAAAATAGGAAGTATTCGTAGCTGATATGAAT
>CBDUSH010000162.1:0-3839 GCA_965369965.1 uncultured bacterium
TGGTATATCGGAAGTTAAACTGGAAAATGGTTAAAGAATCGTCCTACCAGACTATTGAGGCTACCTGCATGATGGCCTGGCTGGCTTTTGGCTCACTTTCGCTGGTCTCAGTGTACGGACTGGCGGGCGGTACCGAGTTTATCAAGCAGATAATGCTGGCATTGCCGGTGAGTCCGCTGGGCATAATCGTGGTTATGATGCTGATAATTATCTTCCTGGGAATGATTATCGACTGGCTGGGAATCCTGTTCCTGACGATACCTCTGTTTATGCCCATCGTGATCGCGCTGGGTTTTGACCCGGTGTGGTTCGGCGTCCTTTTCGTGATGAATATCCAGATGGCCTACATGTCACCCCCCTTCGGCCAGGGGATGTTCTACGTGAAAGGAGTAGCCCCTCCCGAAGTAAGCATGTTGGATATCGTGAAGTCGGTCTGGCCGTTCCTGGGGATTCAGTTTGCCGCTTTGATGCTGGTCGTCTTTATCCCTCAGATAGCCCTCTGGCTGCCGGGTAAAATGATAGGGCACTAAATTCAAAGTCAGACGGAGTGAAGGGGTAAAATCTTCTAGCTAGACCTGCCTCCGGATATGGGATAAAATTAAGCGGGCGCCCGCGCCGGATTATTGCGTATTTCTTTAAAAGGGGTGGTCAAGATGTTTGATCTGAACACGATTAAAGAGAGTATCATCAGCGGTAACCTGAGTCAGGCCGAAGAGTTGACACAGGCGGCACTGGATGCGGGAGTTACCGCCAAAGAGATACTGGACGGGAGCCTGGTGCCGGCGCTGGACGATGTCGGCAGGAAGTTCCAGGAGGGCGAGTATTTCTTCCCGGAACTGCTGGTGGCCGGAGAGGCGACCAGGGTGGCCATGGAGCGTTTGAAACCGGCGCTGTCCCGGAGCGGCGCCCCGACGGTGGGCAAGTATGCCATCGGGACGGTGAAGGGTGATATCCACGATATCGGCAAGAATATTGTGGTGATGATGCTGGAGGGGAACGGATGGGAGGTGACCGACCTGGGGACGGACGTATCCGCCGAGAAATTCTGCGAAGTGGTCAGGGAAGGCGGCTATAAGATACTGGGTCTTTCCGCCCTGCTGACAACGACCATACCTCACCTGGCGGAAACGATGGACGCCCTGAGGGAAAGCGGCTTGAGGGAAAAAGTAAAGGTGATGGTGGGCGGCGTTTCGGTTAACCAGGAATACGCCGACCAGATAGGGGCGGATGCCTACGGTAAGGATGCTTTTGAAGCGGTGATTAAAGCCCGGGCGCTGGCAGGAAAATCTTAGGGGAGATGGCTGAAATGAACGGTCTGGAGAGGTTACAGCGGGTACTGAGGCGGGAAGAACCGGACAGGGTACCTCATTTTGAGTTCCTGGTTCATGAGAAAGTGAGGAACGCCATCAAGCCGGGCCTGTCCCTGGAGGACTTTTATGAGTTTATGGATGCTGACGGAATAGGGGTGGGCGATAAAAATAACGCCCACCGGCATACCGTGGTGGATGAGCCGAAGCGGATTTACCGTGACCAGTGGGGCGCCCTGGTAAAGTTTTCCGAGGAAGCGGCCGGGATTCCCTTTGAACCGGCGATAAAATCGGAGAGCGACTGGGAGAAATACGTCATGCCGGACCCCGATGAGGACTGGCGATATGATAACCTGAGGAAAATGGTGAAGAGGTTCGGGGGTGAAAGGGGTATTTTCTGCGGAGTGACCGACGTCTTCGACATCGTCAAGGAGAGTTTCCTGGGGGATGTCCCCATGTTTACCGAAATGATAAGGAATCCGGCACGGGTGCACCGGATGTGCCGGGCGGTGCTCGATTACCAGCTGAGATACGTGGAGAACTGCCGGGCGGCGGGGGCCGACCTGTTTTTCATCAACGGCGACTACGCGGTGACCAACGGGCCGATGGTATCGCCCAAGATGGCCGCCGAATTCTTCATGCCCTACCTGAAGCCGCTGGTGACCCGTGTCCACGAACTGGGCTCGATGTGCATCAAGCACAGTGACGGACTGCTCTGGTCCCTGTTCGACCAGATAATTGAAACCGGGGTGGACGGAATACACCCGATTGATCCCGAGGCGGGCATGGATATGGGAGAGGCAAAGGCAAAGTACGGCGATAAAATCTGTCTGCTGGGTAATGTTGACTGCGGGCCTCTGCTTACCTGGGGAACCGCCGCCGAAGTGCGGGAGACGACCAGGGAGTGCCTCCGGAAGGGCGGCAAGGGGGGCGGGCTCATCTGCATGTCGAGCAACTCCATCCACAGCGGGGTGAACCCGGAGAATTACCTGGCCATGGTGGAGACAATCCACCAGTACGGCCAATACCCTCTTGAGGACCGTTTCGATAACCTGGTGGTGCCGGGTAGCCGAAAATGGTCTTAAGTGTGCTAGAATACAGTAAATAAAAAAGAGGGGGCAGGGTTATGATTATCAACGTACCGCAGATGCCCTGGTATGGGGACACCGAGTTGGCATTGGAGTTTCCCGACTCCTGGGACGTGACCACCTGCCGGATGAACGGGCAGGACACGCCCAAAATCGGCGATAAGGAAATACGGGCCGCCTTCAGCAACCCTATCGGCACGGCGCGCATCGCCGAACTGGCCAAGGGTAAGAAAGACGTGGTTATTCTTTTTGACGACCTTACCCGGCCAACCAGGACGGCCGAACTGGTGCCTTACGTTCTTGAGGAACTGAAGGAAGGCGGCATCAGGGACGAAAACATACGGTTCATATCGGCGCTCGGCGCCCACGGGGTGATGAGGCTGATGGACTACGTGCAGAAACTGGGCCTGGATGTCGTCCAGAAATATCCGGTCTACAATCATAATCCATACGAAAATTGCACTTACCTGGGGAGGACGGCGCGCGGTATCGAGGTCTCGGTGAACAGCGAGTTCATGGCTTGCGACCTGAAGATTGCCGTGGGCGGGCTGGTACCGCACCCCACCGCCGGGTTCGGCGGGGGCGGTAAGATGATACTGCCCGGCGTCAGCAGCATCGAAACGATACTCGCCAATCACGGCGGCCTGACTGAAATGTCCGAAGACAAGAACATGAAACTGAACGCCTGGGGCAATGTGGAAGATAACCTGATGCGACTGGACATCGAGGAAATAGCCAACATGGCCGGGCTGGATGTCTCGGTGAACGCGGTGATGAACCTCCACCGGGATACGGTGGGCGTGTTTGTCGGTGACCTGGTGGCGGCGCACCGGGCGGGAGTCAAACTGGCCCGGAACCATTACGCCACGCCGGCGCCGGAAGCAGCCGCCGACGTGGTGGTGACCAACGCATATGCCAAAGCCAACGAGGCGGCGATAGCGGTGGAGACGGGGCGCAAGCTGCTCAAGGAAGAGGGCGGCGACCTGATAGTCACCTGCAATATCCCCGAAGGACAAATCTGCCATTACCTGGCGCGGAGCTTCGGTAAAAAAATCGGGGGCAGGCTGTACGGGGTACGGACGGCAATGCCGGAGAGGGTGAAGCGGATGATAGTGCTCGGCCCGTACATGGACCGGGTGGGACTGGACTGGCTGGGGCCGCAGGACCAGATTATCATCATCAACAGCTGGACGGAAATCATCGACCTGCTGAAAAAGAGTCACGGCAACGGCACGAAGGTGTCCGTTATCCCTGACGCCACCATCCAGTACTTTCCCGATCTGGAGAGGGGTAAGACGGAAATCTTTCCGGCCGACTAGAACGAGTAACGCCATCCCGGAGACAGCATGACTTGATTCCAGGATGGCGTTTTCTTTGTCTTTAAGAGACTTTTTAGCCGACCGGCGATTTTATATCCCCGTCTTCAAGAGATTTTTAGCCGACC
>CBDUSH010000163.1:0-3798 GCA_965369965.1 uncultured bacterium
ACTCCGGACACGTCCAGTAATGAGACCGGGAACGAAGACGGCCGCCAGGAAGCCACCCAGCAAAACCAGCCGGCGTTTTCGCCGATATATACGGATGTGAGTCAGTGTGAGGACACCGGCGAGATAGTGTTTACCGTATCTCCCATTGAGCTTGACGCCATAACCGCCCTGGAACCTCTGGGTGAACTGACGGGCATAGTGGCGGGCCACATAACCCCCGGCGACCACACCGGTTTCCAGTACGCGGGGCCGCCCGACTTCCCGGCCTATGACCTGCGGGCACTGGCTGACGGTTTTATAGTCAGGGTTGAGCGCCACCCTTACACGCCGCCGGAAGGATACCCGGCGGGTATCAAGAATTATCACGTTTATTTTGAGCATTCCTGCACTTTTTTCACCGGGTATATACACGTTACGGAGCTTGCCCCGGAAATTCTGGCGGCGGATGATGAACTGGCCCGGATTGACGCCGCCCCGAGTACCGAAGACAATTTTACTTATCCCAGGATTCCGGTCAAGGCGGGGCAGATAATCGGCAAAGTACAGGGAGTCTCCCTGCTGGGAATGCTGACGGTAGATACCAGTGTCACCCACAATGATTACGTGACTCCGTCCATATATGAGGGTGAGCCGTGGAAGCGGCACGCTGTGGCCCCGTATGATTATTTCACCGAAGATATAAGAGAGAAGCTGATGGAGAAAAATCCCCGAACGGCCGAACCCCGGGGCGGCAGATACGCCTTTGACATCGACGGACGCCTGGCGGGGAACTGGTTTCAGGACGGCACGGGATACGCCGGAGGAGATGCGGACGTTGTCCAGGGCACCTGCGGGAACTCCCCCTGTCCTTACTGGAACGGGCACCTGGCCTTTGTTTACGATTTCGTGACTCCCGATCAAGTGAGAATATCCATCGGCTATGATACCGGGCTGTATCCCGGGACCCCGTACGGGGTTAAAGGGAATACTCCTGATCCGGCGAATGTAAGCGTTGAAACAGGGCCGGTCAAATACGAGCTGGTGGCACTGGAAGATGTCACCACGGATTACGGTTTTGTAACGATGAGTATGCCATTGATAACGAGGAATGATGAAAGCCGGGTTATCGCCGTTTTCCTGGTGGAAATGGTAGATGACCGGACTATCAAAATGGAGATATTCCCCGATATGACCGCGGGCCAGGTAACCGGTTTCACGGACAGCGCAAAGATTTACCGCAGATAGCGTAACCGGAAACAACAAATCGCCGATATGCCGGGTGTGGAAAAAGAAATATTATTATTGGACTCATCATTGAGGGCGCGCCATGGTTCATTTCATTCATAAGTACTAATCCCTGACAATATAATATCGCTGCAAAATCACCCGTTTGCCGGATATTAGGTTGCTTCCACAAAGCTCTATAATTACAGTGTTTCTTTCTCAAAGAGTAATAGGATTGGCTTGCCGGGTTATTCATATAGTGAAGTACGGCAAATTTTATTCAGGCAGGACTTATGGAAGACTCCGGGATATCAAGGTGGATCACACCCACCGGTAAAAGAAGGGCCAGGAGCACAGCTACACTCAGGACCAGGCAGACGATGTGGGACCTTGACATTGCCATCTTTTTATTTGCCGTTTTGATCGTTATCATCATATTACTGTTTCAAGGTGTTGACGTAAAAATTTCCACGCCGGTAGCCATCTTTGGGCTGGCTATGGTCTGGCTCGTCGGATGGAGGCGCGGGAGGCAATCGTATCAATATTTTTATGAAGAAGAATTACGGCATCATTCGGTCGTCTGGAAAAACTATTATAAAATTCTGGAGATAAGTACCGGCGCCAAACCTGAAGATATCACGGCGCGCTACAGCAGTATTATTGACAGATATAAAAAAGCCGTGTTAAGTGACAGTTCGAGACTCACGGCAGATTCCCTGGCGATGGTAAAGGAAGCTTATGACGTCTTATCCGATGAGGAAGGACGCACCGAATATGACCAGGCGTACTGGGAGAAGGCCAACGTCAATTTTGGGAGAGTCGATAAGTCTGAAAAATCAAAACTCCTTGATATTTCCCTCTCTAAAACAAAGGATATAAGGGGTACAAAGGAAGAGAAAACCGGCGTAGAAAGGGAAGCTGCTAAATTCGGTGTAATTTCGCAGCGCGCCATAACAATAACAATTATGGCGCTGCTACTGGTTCTATTTGGGGGTACCTCGTTTGCTATCGCTCGTCCGGAGCATGCCGTTGCGGCGCCTTTCAGGGGTACGGCGGTCGTTGCGATGAAATCCTCAGCGATGGCTACTCATCTTATCGAGGAAATACGGTCGGTAGCCGCGCTATATGAACGTAATATTATTTCATCATCATTCCAGTCAATGATGGTCGACAAAGACTTGCACAACGTTACTCCGGTGGTTGTCCCAACCAATGACATGAACCTTTTCCCGTCCCGCGAAAACGGGCTTTTCCCGGAATATGTGGATAAGAAATTAAGCCAGTTTAAATATACGGTTGACAGCCATGGAATTGTCAGCGTTGATAAATCAACGGCGACAACCGACGCATTTCTCGAAAGCATTAATCAGATGATAGCCCGGCTGGAAGGCGATAAGTCTTGAAAAGGTGCCAGCCACTCTCTTTAATAGGAGAGGGGGATTTCCGCCATTATAAAACACCCGGCACTGCCGGTTCGGCGTCAGGAAATCTCCGAGTTTTGCCGCCGGCCAAGTTCACCGAGCAGGATATTGAGGGCCAGTTCCGGTTCAAACCGCCCGGTCTTGATGGAGAGGTCAGTTTCGAGGAGCCGGTGGTAGACCTCTTTCAGTCGTTCCAGAGAATACCGCGCCGACTGCTCCTGCGCCTTGCGGTAAACGAAATCGTTGAAGATACCCAGCCGGTTCTTTATCTCAATTTCAGACCGGCGCTGCCGCCGCAGCTCCTTCATCCGGACGATTATCCTGACCTGCCGTACCACCATCACCAGCAGGTAGGCCGGGGACGCACCCTGCTGCAACAGCTGTTGCAGGAGACGCTGAGCCGCTCCGGCTCGAAACTCCAGGATGGCGTCGACCATGGTGAAAACACTGGCTTCCTGCGCGTAGCTGACTACCTGCCTGACGTCCTCTTCTTCAATACGGCGACCGGCCGCGAAGAGCACCAGTTTTTCAATTTCGCTGGTCATCACCCACAAGTTGCCGCCGACGAAGCGGGCAAGCAACTCGACTGCCGGCCCGGTAATACTGCTGCCGGCAACTCTGATTTTGCCCTGAATCCACGAAGTTAAATATTCACCCCTGAGCAGGGGGAATGACTTTAGCGTGGCCTGCCCGGAAAGCTGCTTGAAGAGGGGATTTTTGGGGTCTGTCTTCCCGTCCAGCAGGACAACACTGGTAAAATCAGGGGTATTCGCCAGACACTCCGCCAGCGGCTGATATTCCCCCCGGCGGCCGGCGCCGGTTTTCTTCCGGCCGGAGCCCTGCCGGGTTTCAAAACGTCCCAGCAGCCCGTTGATAATGACCAGGCGTTTTTCGGCCAGAAAGGGCACCGTCTCACTGACGCGTTTTATTTCTTCCACGGTAACCTGGGACCCGTCCAGAACGGCGGTATTGGTGGCCAGGGCGGTTTCATCACCCACCGTCTTTTTTATTTCGTCGAGTGCCTGGCGGGCGGAATAATCATCTTCTCCAAAGAGCAGGTAAAGCAAGATAACTCCCTTCGAGCCGGTAGTTTTTCCATTTTACCACAGCCGAATGGAATTTTTTGTATCGACATTCCGCTTAGTAATTCTCCCTATATGGGGGATTTTTGTAT
>CBDUSH010000164.1:0-3749 GCA_965369965.1 uncultured bacterium
CCAGGCACAGTACCATTCGGCGGGGTGGGGGTCCGGGGGACAACCCAGGCAGACCGTCCGCAGACGCGGGTCGATTGTTTCCGCGAAGCGGCGGTACTCGACAACGCCGGCCGATTTACAGGGGTAGTCAGGCAGACCGGCTCTTTTACGGGCCAGCTGCACCCGGCACTGGATCATGCGAAAGACAAACCTGTTTTCGGACACATCGACAAACTCCTGACGGTTGACCAGGGCGTACTGGCGATGGCCGAGGGCCGTTTTCAGGACGGTCAGGCCGCCGTTTTCGGCCAGGCCGAGCCGTTTCATGATGAGCCGGGCTTCGATGGGGGAAAAGCGGAACCAGCAGGCATCGTTAATTTCTTTGGCGACGGCCATACCGCCGCCGACAGCCTGCTCGACGGCCTGGAACCAGATACCGTCCGCCGCCAGCCAGCTCTTGGCCGTGTCGACGAGGAGTTCTTCCAGTTGCTCCCGGCTGGCGCCGGTGAGGATGGCGGGGGTGCCGGCCGTATCCGGAATGCCGAGTCGGGTGGTCAGTTTGCCCAGCACCCGCGGCCACACCCTGGCCTCGATTTCGATGGCACGTTCAAGGCCGAGCTTCCGCTCCGTCTCACCGAACCAGAGCCCGTAATGCAGGGTTATGAGGTGAAGCGACTCGTAAAAAAGGTCGATTAAATCCCGGCTGTCGTCCTTATCCGGCTCCGGACCGGCCATTCCATACCCCCGAGTTGTTGTTTATGTCAAGTTATCCGGCGGCAACCATCTCTTTGATTCGGGTGACTATTTCTCCCAGCGGCACCAGTACGAAGTCTTTTTCGGCGCGCCGTTTGAGCTCGACGCTGTCTTTTTCCAGGGTGCGGGGACTGACGGTGACACGCAGCGGAATCCCCAGCAGGTCGGCATCGTTGAACTTGACGCCGGGGGACTCGGTACGGTCGTCGAAGAGCACTTCCAGGCCGGCGGCGGAAAGGTCGTCATAGAGTTTCTGGGCGGTTTCAGCGACCCCGGTGCCGTCCCGGTAGAGGGGGCAGAGGTAGACCTGGTAAGGGGCGATGGGCAGCGGCCAGACGATACCACGGTCGTCGTGGCAGCATTCGACGGCGGCGGCCATGAGCCGTCCGACACCGATGCCGTAGCAGCCCATGATGATGGGACGGGATACTCCGGCTTCATCGATATAAAAGGCGCCCAGTTTTTCGCTGAGGAAAGTACCCAGCTTGAAGACGTGCCCCACCTCGATACCCTGGACGGTGGACAGTTTCTGTCCGCAACGCGGGCAGGTCTCCCCGGCGCGGGCGCGGGCGATATCGGTCACGATATCCGCCTTAAAGTCACGGGGGTAGTTGACGTTTTTGAGATGGGTGTCCGGCTTGTTGCCGCCGGCGACGTAGTTAATGTCCGGGGTCAGAGAATCATCGGCGATCACTTTAATGCCGTGGAGGCCGACCGGTGACGCCGAACCGGCGATAATACCGGCCGCTTCAACCTCGGCTTCGGTAGCCAGACGCAGGTCAAAACAGCCCAGGGCGTTCTTCAATTTTACCTCGTTTATCTCGAGGTCGCCGCGGATGACGGCAAAGACAATCCGGCCGTCCGCGGCGTAGAAGACCATTTTTACGGTGTGGTCGGCGGGCACATTAAGGAAAGCGGCCAGCTCTTCGATGGTGTCCACCCCGGGGGTAGCCACTTCTTCAAGAGGTAACGGTTTTTCGGCCGGAAGTTTATCTTTGACGCTCTCCGCTTTTTCCGCGTTGGCGGCGTATTTACAGTTATCACAGACTACCACCTGGTCTTCGCCGGTATCGGCGACGACGATAAACTCGTGGGAGTCTTTACCGCCGATGGCGCCGCTGTCGGCCTCTACGGTGAGGGAGGGCACACCGCAGCGGCTGTAGATATCGTTATAGGCCTCAAGCATCCGGCGATAGCTGACGTCCAGTCCGGCATCATCGACATCAAAGCTGTAAAGGTCTTTCATGGTGAACTCGCGCACCCGCATCAGTCCGCCACGGGGGCGGGGTTCGTCACGGAACTTGATCTGAATCTGGTAGAGCAGCTTGGGCAGGTCACGGTAGCTCTGTACGTTACGGCTGACGAGCTGGGTGATGACTTCCTCGTGAGTGGGGCCCAGCACCAGCGGCCTTGACCGCCGGTCAGCCAGCTGGAAGAGTCCGTCACCGAAAGCCTGGTCACGCCCGGTTACCTGCCAGAGTTCAAGCGGCTGGAGGACGGGCATGCTCAATTCCTGACCGCCGGCCTTATCCATTTCGTCGCGGATGATGTTTTCTATCTTGCGGAGCACGCGCCAGCCGAGGGGCAGGTAAGAATAAACGCCGGCGGCGACCTGGCTGATCATGCCGGCGCGGAGGAGCAACTGGTGGCTGATGGTATCCGCCTCGGCGGGGGTTTCCCGTTGTGTTTTACCGAAAAGCTGTGATAGGCGCACGGCTGACTCCAATCTTTTTATTATCTCCGCCGACGCTCGGTCAGCGAAGGGTGTTGCCGGATGTATTGTAACTTAACCCGGCCCGAATGTCATTCCTTCCGGGCGGGAAAAGCAGGATTTAAACTGGCAGTCAGTTCGGCAACCGCCCGGCCTATCTTGAGCAATGCCTGGCTGATTTTTTCCCGTGAGGTGGCATAAGAGATGCGGAGATAACCATCACCGCAGTCACCGAAGTGGGTGCCGGGAAGGAGAGCCACCCCGGCTTTGTTGAGCAGGATATCGGCCAGTTCGATACAGTTGATATTCAGCTGTTTAACATTGGGAAAGACGTAAAAAGCGCCTTCCGGACGGCGGCAGCTGATACCGGGAATCCGGTTCAGCCCGTCCACGATGAGGTCGCGCCTTTCTTTGAATTCTTTTACCATCGCCGGGATGCTGTCCTGCGGCCCGGTGAGTGCCTCGATGCCGGCGTGCTGGATAAAAAGCGGGGCGCAGGAAACGCTGTTGACAATCAGGCGCACCACCGGTTCCACCAGCGCCGGAGGCAGTACCGCGTAACCGAGGCGCCAGCCGGTCATGGCGTATGTCTTGGAGAAGCCGCTGAAGAGGACGGTCCTGTCCAGCATACCGGGCAAAGCGGCGATACTGAACGGGGCCGCGTCATAAATGATGTGCTCGTATATTTCGTCGGAGAGGACGGTAATGTCGTGTTCCCGGATAACTTCAGCCACGGCGCGGATATCGTCTTCCGAGAGGACGCTGCCGGTGGGGTTGTGAGGGGAATTGAGGATGAGGAGGCGGGTGCGGGGGGTGATTCTGGCGCGCAGTTCGTCAATATCGAACCGGAAGCCCAGCTCTTCCCGGAGGGGAAGGGGTACCGCCATAGCACCGGAGTAATTGATGACCGATTCATAGATGGGAAAACCGGGGTCCGGGTATATCGCCTCGTCGCCGGCTTCGAGCAGGGCGAGGATGGCGTAAAACATGATGGGTTTGGCGCCGGTGGTGACGACGACGCGGGCCGGGTCTACGGGCACGCCGCGAGTCCGTTCCAGCATCCGGGCGATTTCAGCGCGGAGGGGGATGATTCCCTGGGCATTGCAGTAGTTTGTCAGGCCGTCATTCAACGCTTTAATGCCGGCGGCGCGGATGTTTTCCGGCGTTTCGAAGTCCGGCTCCCCGATTTCGAGGTGGATTATATCCCTGTCTTTGGCTTCCAGGGCCTGCGCTTTAGCCAGCACTTCGAAAGCGGATTCGGTGCCCAGCCGGGACATCCTGGCCGATATTTTCATATCTTTCATAT
>CBDUSH010000165.1:0-3678 GCA_965369965.1 uncultured bacterium
AGTCGTGGTGACTGGTTTTAAGAGGTGTGCTCTTCCGATCTGATATTAATAAAACTTATCTTATTAACGACGAATTTTTCGTTTTGTTCTCCATTGAACACAAAACGCCTCTGACGGTCATTATAGGTGTCCTCAATGTGCTGGCAAACCCGGGTATGTCCGAGCAGCAAACCCGGGAGCTCCTGCAGGATGCTATCGGCAGCGCTGATGTCATGGCCAACATCGTGGAAAATCTGCTGGAACTGTCCCGTTCTCAGTCAGGCCGCGTGGTCCTCCACCTGGAGCCCACCGATGTCGTTCAGATTGCCTGGAATATAGCCCGGGGACTGCGGGATAAACTAACCATACACCACATTACCATTGATTCGCCGTCGGAACCGGCAATCGTCCTGGCTGATGCCGTCAAAATTGAAAGAATCCTTTACAACCTGATAGAAAATGCCGTCAAGTATTCTCCCAAAGGCGGCGATATCAAAATCTCGGTACACCGGCGGGATGGTCGGGTTCTCGTCGGAGTAAGTGACCGGGGGATCGGAATATCCCGCAAAGACCAGTCACGACTTTTCCAGAGTTTCGAACGTATAGATGCTTACAAGACGAATAGCATCGCCGGTGTTGGATTGGGACTCAGGGTCTGCCGTCTCCTGGTGGAGGTACTCGGCGGGCGTATCTGGGTTGAAAGTAAGCCGGGTAAAGGGTCGGCTTTCTTCTTCACCCTGCCGGCTGCGGAAAACGACAACCGGCCGGATGTCACACCCGGACTGAAGACGTAAAGGCTGGTGTACTTACACCGGCTTACACTGTTGTACTGTAGGTAGTTATAACGGCTTATATTGTTGATATTGGTAAACACATTTACTCCTGATAATTGACGGAACGTAATTGGCTTCCAACTGGAAGAGACCAAAGCGCAGATTCGTTACATCGGCCTATTGCCTGGGAGAACTCATTTCGGGGGAAAGCGTCTGATCTAACACTTTTCTGGTATATAGGGAATTATCATTCCTTATTAACTACTGCCCATTTCGATGTTAGTGCATTTGTAACGATTGTAAGGTTACTAATTTCCCATATAATGTACTAACTAAAAAGTGCCCTCTTCGTTATACAATTTAGAAAGAAATAATTATGGAGGGCTAAAGTTATGAAATTAAGATTACTGACTGGAATTATTCTAATGACTCTGTTAAGCGTAATGGCGAGTGCATGTGCTCCTCAAACAACTCCATCTCCAGCGCCCATACCCGCACCAACTCCGACCCCAACTACACCATCTGTACCGGTGCCAACGGTTGACCTTAATGGCACTCTCCAAATATATGTTACCGATGCCCCACCTCGTGAGGAAGTTACGAGCATTATGGTCACAGTTTCGGAAGTGCAAGTTCATACAGCAAAAGCCGAACAGGAAAGACAACAAGAAAAAGAGCAATCGACAAGCGATAATCATACTCCTGAGCAAGAACCTGAGCATGAACAAGAACAAGATGGTGAAGGCAAATGGATAACGATTGACTTAAATAATAATGCAACTACTTTTGACTTGCTTGAGATTAGAGGAATCGAACAGCTTCTTGGTACAAACGAAGTTACAGTGGGAAAGTACACCCAGGTCAGGCTGGTTGTTGATAGTATACAAGTGGCCCTGGGAGGCGGAGACTTGCAAGAAGCCGAAGTCCCCAGTAAAGAACTGAAAATCGTTCGTCCATTTGATGTCGTTGCTGGTGAAACCACGGCGCTGATCCTTGATTTTGAAGCAGAAAATATGGTGAACGTAACTGGAGCCAACAAGATAATAGTAAAACCCGTTATTAAGCTTACGGTTCGCCAAGAAAAAGGCGGAAGTAAGCAGAACGGAAGTGTTACAGGTGAAATTGGGTTTGAAGATAAAAGATGGGTACTAAAATCATACGGAGAAGCTGACAATTTGAAGGACGTGTTAGAAGATACTGAGATTACAGCCACCTTTAACAATGAGGAAGGGCAGGTTACCGGCTCCGCCGGCTGCAATAGCTATTTCGGTAGTTACGAAACAGAAGATGCCAATCTGTCTATACCTGGTCCCATTGGTGCCACAGAAATGTCATGTGGTGAGCAAAAAGATACTCAGGAACGCGAGTATTTAAGCATTCTCCAGGCTGCAGAAAGCTACGAGATTAAAGGCGGAAAACTAACAATTAATAGCGGCAACCAGAATCTTATCTTTGAGAGTAAGTAAAAATATGATTTGGTCTGAATAATCTTCCTTTTTCCACACTCAATATTCAGACGTTTTATTACGGAAGAGATTGCGAACGAGGAAACTAATTGGATCCTAATCGTATAATGTGAAACATTGTACATGGTTGGCCAGTTAAGATATTACAACCGGTTTAGAGATATTTCCCGGGAAGGCTTTATCGAGAAGACGGAAAGATCGGTCTGTTTTCTATCCAAAGCTCTTCGAGCGCTTTATCCCATAACTTCTGCATAATTGCCATCAGTTGCCGGTGTTCTTCTTCGGATAAAACAGCCATTATCTTATGTATAGATTCTATCTCTTTTGCATCGTGAACGGCTTCACGGCCCTTTTCCGTTATCTCAATCCTTATCATGTTTTTCCGTTTTAAGTCCTTGACCCTCTTTATGAGTCCATCTCTTTCCATCCTCTTCAGAAAATCAGATACCGAGTGCGGTTCGCGGAAGACCCACTTTGATATCTCTGCCGGTGTTGCTTTCTTTTCAAGTTCTTCAAGGACAATCAGTACGCTGGCCTGCCGGGCGGAGAGATTGTGTTTTTGCAGTTCTTTTCCCCGGCTTCTGAATATCGCGTCTCTCGTTCGCGCCATAAAAACCCACGCCGCTAAATCCCTGTCTTCTAAAGCATGTTTTTTCATAGTCCCCTCGTTACCTTAAATCTGGCTTTTAGTAGCATAAATAATCGACCGATAGCGGGAGTCTCAATACTGCCATTTTATAGTGTCCCCAACACTAATATTTTAGCAAAGCCTTGTCCTTGAGGTCTACTAACGGCCGCTAAACTCATACTGCCCCGGTTAAATTTGTAAAAAAATGTGATTAACGTATTGACATGACAGGTTAAGTCATGTAGGATATAGCAAATCAGATATTCTATCAAGTATATTGAGTTGGTTTATCGAAATTAATACGAATAATAAGTTACCTTAACAATATAAGTCGTCTTTGGAAGAATCCCAGGCCAATTGGCGGGCTCCGCCAGGGGAAATAAGGGACTTATTACAATACTTGGAAAACGGTGCTGGCGCCTCTCCCGTGTGCTGCCCTTGGTGTAATCGGGCAAGTGGCATCCCGCCGGTAAGCTGGCCGTAAATATTGAAATATGAAAACCGGCAGGGTTTTCTCCATAAAATAATAAAGAAAAGGGGGTGATGACTTTTAAAAGAATGAATATTACATTGTATAATCATACAAATTACAGGAGGCTTAATAAGATGAAAAAGAAAATGTTGTTAATTCCGCTGGCATTACTGCTAATTGTGAGCATGGTTGCCTGCGCGGCCCCGGCGCCAGCGCCTGCTCCAGCACCAGCTCCGGCACCGGCTCCAGCACCGGCGCCAGCACCAGCACCTGCCCCAGCTCCGGCCCCGGCCCAGCCCGCCGAGGTAATTACCTGGGTCGGGTCATCTCATCAGGCCGTGGGAACGCCATTCTATGAAT
>CBDUSH010000166.1:0-3674 GCA_965369965.1 uncultured bacterium
ACAAACCCGGCAGCAAACCAGGCGGTAAAGATAAACCGGACGGTAAGAAAGACGACAAACCCGGCAGCAAACCAGGCGGTAAAGATAAACCGGACGGTAAGAAAGACGATAAACCCGGCAGCAAACCAGGCGGTAAAGCTAAACCGGACGGTAAGAAAGAAGCCAAACCCGGCCGCACACCGGGCGATAATCGCCCGGCGGGTGGTCAAAAAGAAGAGCCTCCAAATGACATTCGAGGTAAAAAAGACCGGACGTAAACAGGGTATAATATTATTTTATAATAACGGTACGGGAGTATAGTCAGATTCGATCCTACGGTTTATCAGGATGCCATCCATCGGTGCCGCTCGCCCCGGGGTTAAGCTAAGTGGTCACCGGCGCTGCCGTCAGGAATAAAGTAAACCGGCGGCAACCGAGGCCTCTCTACCACACTTTGATACTGCTGGGGATAGGTTGCCTGGGTATTCTTTTTTTAGCCCTGGTGCAGCCTTTTTACAGTCTGAACTTATGGCTCTCCGACCAGCTTTTCATCCCTGAACCCCCCTCATCGAACATTGTTGTCATCGGTATAGACGATGATACCCTGGAAACTCACGGCCGGTGGGCAAGCTGGCCTCGCAGTCTGCACACTCAGGCTATCGACAACTTAGTTAAGGCTAAGGCAAAAATAATCGGATTTGATATTCTTTTTGCCGGTGATACGCCGGACGATGATTTAATGGCCGCAGCCATGAAAAACGCCGGTAATTTTGTCCTGCCCCTGGTTGGTACTCAGCCGCAGCCGTCGGCTGACCCCATGGTTACTTACAGTAATATTTTATCGCCGGTATCCGCATTGGAAAAGGCGAGTATAAACCTCGGTCACGGTAATATCCTGCCCGACTCCGACGGCACGGTACGTCGTCTGCCTCTGGTAATCAGGGATAGTAACGGCCGGATATACCCCGCATTTAGTCTGGCGGTACTTCATGCGCTGTTTTCGGTGCCGCTCCCCGGGGAGTATTCGCGGGAAGACGGAGTGCTCCGTTTGCTGGACCGTGATATACCGGTGGATGCCGCCTACGGTTACCGGATAAATTTCGCCCCGGAAGATTCCAGCCGCCCTTATATCTCCTACCGGGACGTTATCAGCGGTGATTTTGACCCGCTGGCTGTGGAAAACAAAATCGTACTGGTCGGAATGGCCGCCACCGGTGAACTTGATAAGTGGGCGGTACCGACCTCATCCGCTAAAATACCCGGCGTCTACATTCAAGCCGCCACGGTGGATAATATACTGAGGAATCAGTTCCTGACCGAAACCGGCCTGGGGACAACGCTCCTGATTCTGTTTCTGCTCTTAGGTATCACCGGATTTGCCTTGCCTCACTTCGGGCTTCGCTGGGGAGGGGTAATAGTGGCTGTCCTGTTTGCCGGCTATCTGGTAGCCGGTTTCGTTAGCTTTGAGGAAGGGTACATCCTGAATATGACGTATCCGTTATTGATGTTGCCGGTACTCTACATCAGCAGCTCTCTGGTTCGGAATGTGGCCATGTCGATTGAAAACAGCAAGCTGAACCTGAAGGTGGCCGAAGGCTACAAAAGCACCATCAGGGCCCTGGCGGCATCGATTGATGCCAAAGACCATTACACCCGCGGCCATTCGCAGCGGGTAACTGAGTTAGCCTTGTCGGGCGCCGGGCCGCTTAACCTGTCGCCGCAGGAACTGGAGATTCTGGAGTATGCCGGAATCCTTCATGACATAGGTAAAATAGGCATACCGGATAATATATTGACCAAGTCCGGCCGCCTGACCGGTGAGGAGTTCGATATTATACGCCGGCACCCCGGAATAGGCGCTAGCATAATGGAAGGTATATCTTTTCTTGAAGAAGCCAGAAAGCTCGCCTGGCACCATCACGAGAAATATGACGGCACCGGTTACCCGGATGGCCTGACGGGTAATGAAATCCCTCTGGGCGCCCGGTTACTGGCCGTCGCCGACGCCTATGACAGTATGACCAGCAACCGTTCCTACCGGGCCGCCATGAGCCGCGAAGACGCCCTCAGCGAGCTGCACCGGTGCTGCGGCACACAATTTTGCCCTGTCGCCGTGGCCGCGTTCGTCTCCGGCCTGGAATCCCACCTCGCCGGACGTCACCCGGACGGTCTTGACCGCTAAAAAGATAATCACGATATCTTGGTAGACGAGCGTAAAAACCTTTGACCGGCACGACCTGCCGGTTTTTTTAAACCCCACCCGGCATCCTCCGAGGTTTGAAGTTTCGGCGGTTTGTCATTAGAATACAGGCAGAGCCATGTTAGAGATAATTAAACACCGAAAGAATATCCACGCCTGGCAGAAGAAATATGACGCCCGTGCCCCCAGGCGGGGGGACGTCGCCCCGGACTTTGAGTTGCGTGATATCAGCGGTCGAAATCCTGTTCGCTTGTCTGATTTCAGAATAGAAAAGCCGGTGGCGCTCATCTTCGGCAGTTTCACCTGACCCCCGTATGTATCGGGCACCGTGAGTCTCCGTGACCTCTATGAGAAGTATCACCCCCGCGTGCAATTCCTGAACATTTACATTCGTGAAGCGCACCCGAAGGACGGATGGTGGCTTGGCGGGGGCATTACGGGCCTGCTTTTAAGGATGAAAAAATCCAGAGCGGCTACGGACATATATGACCCGAAATCTATCGAAGAGCGTCAGGAGATTGCCGGAAGATGCGGCCGCGCCCTGCGGTACGATATCCCGACCTATGTAGACAAGATGGATGATGCGGTCAATAAAGCCTACGCCGCCTACCCTGCCCGCCTGTATCTCATCGGGCTGGACGGGCGTGTCGTCTATGCCGGCGGATTGGGGCCATTCGGCTTCAAACCGGCCGGGCTCCGGGCCGCCATTGAGGAATACCTTCGGGACGGCTTCAGCCGGGTGTCCGGCTGAAATTGACAATCAACTGCCGCGCATATACTATCATGGTAATGGTGGGCGCCAAAAAACAAGGGGTAATATAAGGAGGAAACCGTGGGTGATGTCGTTCATACGTCGCGAATCAAGATAGTCAGGGAAATAGGACCTA
Organism: uncultured bacterium; assembly: GCA_965369965.1. GTDB lineage: Bacteria > Chloroflexota > Dehalococcoidia > Dehalococcoidales > RBG-16-60-22 > JACZSH01. The sequence continues at coordinate 3,067 of CBDUSH010000166.1, forward strand.
CCAGGAGAGCCATGATAGAAGGGTTCGCCGAGCCCGTCTATTACGGAGTCCACGGCGGAATCAAGAGATTCTACAAGGTCGACCCCGAGAAGGAGCATGCCGCCACCCTTGACCACATCGTGGCGGCCACCGCCGGCTGAATGATGGGAACACTGGCCACGGTGATGGCCGGCAAGGGAATCCGCACCCCGGAGGCTCTTTACTGGGCCGATGTTGAAGGAGACATTGAAAACGTCAATGACGTCCTCAGGATAACCACCATACGGGTCAAATACCATCTGAAGGTAGACGAAGATAAGGCGGCAGATGCCAGGGAAAGTTTCTCCAACTATATCGGCCGCTGCCCGGCGGCTCAAAGCGTCATTGGCTGTATCAATCTCAAAGATGAATTGATTATCGAGAACTAGGGTTCATTTATATACCCCCCGCTTCATGCCGTTTAGGGGGAAATATAAAAAGAGGGGCGTCAGCCCCTCTTTCCTGTTTGCGAACCCAACCACCTGAAACCGGTAACGATATGGCGTTGACAAAACGTCCGGAAATGGAATACCTTTCATAGAATATGATAGGGGTAACCCGTTAAGAATCTGGTATTTTGAGGAGATTAT
>CBDUSH010000167.1:0-3644 GCA_965369965.1 uncultured bacterium
GGGATATTTGGGGAAAGAGGGGTTTCACCCCTCTAAGACACCCCGATAATTTTATTTTGGGGCGGCACCTCTCTGCCCGTCGTCTATCTCTTTTTTAAATTGGGGGATTGCAGGCACTCTCACCCCCTGTATCCCCCTCTCCCTCAAGGTAAAGGGAGAGGGGGAAGGGTTAGAAGAGGGGCTTTGCCCCTCTTGGACTCCCCCGGCGATCTGATGTTAAGGTCGTGTCCCTCTAAGACATTCCGTCATCGTTTATTTTAAAGGTTGTTTACCTGTGTAATCCGGCGATTGTTAAATAACGCGGCCTTCTTTTTTGGCTTTGGCGTCCAGAGCGGTGCCGACGACCATGCCGAGGCTGGTGCCGCCGCCGATGCCGATGCCGATGATATCAAAGGCAACCCCGATACCAACCCCCCACCCGGAACCAAGGGCCATGCCGAGGTTACGATAGTGCCCTTCGGTGACGAGTTTGTGATTTTTCTGCAGGTGCTTGATGACGAGGTTCATTTTTTTGGAGTAAGCGCGGCGGGCGTCTTTCGGCCGCCGGGAGAGAGTGCCCAGTTCCTGCACCAGCTGAGTGATGTCCGGCTGGAATACCTGACACTGCCCGCACTCGTCAGAGAAGTCAGCGACGCGGCGGGCGACGCGGAGGAGCAGGTCCAGCTTATATTTTTTAACCTCTTTCGGGGTGAGGCCGGACTGATAAGAGACGATTGCCTTTTCGGTATTTTCGTACCAGCGTTCATGATAGCGGGTCATAATTTTTCCTTTTCAGTGATTACAGGCACCCTCACCTCCTGTATCCCCCTCTCCCTCAAGGTAGAGGGGGAAGGGTTAGAAGAGGGGCTTCGCCCCTCTTGGACTCCCGATAATTCTTTTTTGGGGTGGCACTTCTCTGCCAGTAGTCTATTTTCCTTTTAAACCGGGTGATTGCGGCTGTATTTACCCTCACCCACTGTATCCCCCTCTCCCTCAAGGGCGAGGGGGAAGGGTTTGAAGAGGGGCTTTGCCCCTCTTAGACTCCCCAGAATAGTACATTTTTGGGCTTTGCCCTTCTATGACTCCCTAATTTGAAAAATTCGAAATATTCGAAATATCCGGTTTTTGTTTGTGCCAGTCGGTGGCCTGCTCATAGGCGTGGGCGACTTTCAGGATGGTTTCCTCGGCAAACGGTTTGCCGATGACCTGGAGACCGATGGGCAGGCCGTCAGCAAAACCGGCGGGGAGGGAAACGGCGGGGAGGCCGGCGATGTTCACCGGCATGGTGCAGACGTCCGCCAGATACATCTGCACCGGGTCGTCCGTTTTTTCCCCAATCCGGAAGGGGACGGTGGGAGAAGTGGGGGTGACCAGGGCATCGTATTTCTCAAAGGCGGTGTCAAATTCGCGCCGGATAAGGGTGCGCACTTTCTGCGCCTTGAGATAATAAGCGTCGTAATAACCGGCGGAGAGGGCGTAGGTGCCGAGCATGATGCGCCGCTTGACCTCGGCGCCAAAGCCGTACTGACGGGTTTTTTCCAAAGCGTCCCACATGGTGTCGGCGGCGTAGGAGAAGCCGTACTTGACGCCGTCATAGCGGGCGAGATTGGCCGAGGCCTCCGAGGGGGCGATAATGTAATAGACGGCCAGGGCGTAAGGGGTGGAAGGCAGCGAGACATCCCAGTCGACGACAGCGCCAAGCTCTTCCAGCTTGCCGATGGCGGTTTTCACCGCCGCGGCCACTGCCGGCTGCATGCCTTCTACAAAATACTCGCCGGGGATACCGATATGCATCCCTTTAATATCACCGGACAAACACCGGGTGTAATCCGGGACGGGGTGGGGCATCGAAGTGGAATCCCGGGGGTCATGGCCGGCGATGGCGTTCAGAACCAGGGCGGAATCGGTAACGTCCTGAGTCAGAGGCCCGATCTGGTCAAGGGAGCTGGCGAAGGCAACCAGGCCGAAACGGCTGACCCGGCCATAGGTCGGTTTCAGGCCGACGACACTGCAGAAACCGGCCGGCTGGCGGATGCTGCCGCCGGTATCCGAACCGAGGGCAAAGACGGTCTCACCGGCCGCCACCGCCGCCGCCGAGCCGCCGCTGCTGCCGCCGGGCACCCGGCTGGTGTCCCAGGGATTCCGGGTGGTGAAGAAAGCCGAGTTCTCCGTGGAAGAACCCATGGCGAACTCGTCCATGTTGGTTTTACCGATAATGACGGCGCCGGCATCGTTCAATTTCTCAATAACGGTGGCGTCGTAGGGAGGTATGAAGTTTTCCAGGATTTTTGAGCCGCAGGTGGTGGGCACACCCCGGGTGCAGATGACGTCTTTGACCAGTACCGGGATGCCGGAGAGGGGGGTGATGCTGCCGGCGGCGTTGCGCTCATCCGCCTGGCGGGCCTGTCGCAGCGCCGTTTCCCCGGTCACCGTGATGCAAGCCCGTACCTGCGGGTCTACCTGCGAGATGCGTTCCAGACAGGCTTTTGTCAGATCAACGGAGGAAAGCTGCCTGTTTTTCAACAGGCGGTGTGCCTCGTGGATGGTCAATTGTTCGATTATCTGCCTCACCCCCTTATCCAAGCCTTATTCTTTCCCGCCGGGTTCCCGCCAGGTCAACCAGCCTTCCCGAAAGAGGAAGGCGACAATAACGAGCCCGACAATGGGGTCGGCGGCCCAGAACCCGAACAAATAGTTTGCTCCCAGTCCCAGCAACAGCGCCAGGGAAAGGAAAGCGCAGGCCAGTGTCTCCTTGGCATCGGCAACCAGCGCCTGACTGTTAATTTGCCGACCCGTTTTATATTTCTGCCAGGTGAGAAACGGCATCACCGCCACCGACACCAGCGCAATTATTATTCCCGGCAATGACGGCTCCGGAGCTTCCACCAATACCAGTTTTTTTACCGATTCAAAGAGGACATACAAACCCAGGACAAGAAAAGTAACGGCGATAAAGCGCATCGCTTTTCTTTCTATTCTCTCCTCGTCCTCCTCGGATATTTTGCCGTGCTGGTTTAACCGCCAGATTAAAACCAGTCCCGAAAGCGACTCGACAATACTGTCGAGTCCGAAAGCGACCAGGGCAATACTGCCGGCCAGGGCGCCGAAGATTATGGAAGCAACCGCCTCGAGGACGTTGTAGCCAACGGTAAAATACTCAAGGCGAAGGCCTTTACGGTAGAGTCTATCGGCGGCAGTATTCCCGGTAAGAGACAATCCACTTCACCCTTCCGGTTATTCCAGTACCGCCCTGACCCGGAAGCAATCAGCCTCTTTCCGGGGGGCATTGGCCAGGATTTCGTCCGGCGGCAGGGAGGGAGTCACCTCGTCGGGGCGCATGACGCTACGGAGGGCGAGCGGCTGGGCGGTGGGCGGCACGTTTTCCGTGTTCACCTGTTTCAGTATCTCGAAGTTTTCCAGGATACTGGAGAGCTGTTCGCCGAGTTTGTCCACCTCGTCTTCACCGAGGCCGAGGCGGGCGAGACGGGCGATACGCAATACTTCTTCACGGCTGAGTTTCATAGTCTCCCCCCAGAGGTTCTGCCTGGGCCAATTATAGCATTCAGGCGCAAGGGGTGACAAACGGGGGAGGGACAATCCTATGTCCTCTTTTTTCAAAGGGGGAAACGAAAAAGTTGGAGATTGCTTCGCTTCGCTCACAATGA
>CBDUSH010000168.1:0-3642 GCA_965369965.1 uncultured bacterium
CTATCAGGCGCGCCTGGAGAGCGCGAGTAGCCTTTGGCTACCGTGGGTTCGAATCCCACCCTCTCCGCCACATTACCGCCAATCTATTCTTTAACTCTGTGCCCCCTGACTTTCTATTCCCTGACTACCCTTTTTTGAAATAACCGGTCCGGTTTTTGAGTCGTAATAGTAAATTGTCCTTATCTCAACCCTATGTTAGAATGGCGGAATGGAGACTAAGGACATGAAATACCGGGTTGGATTCAGTCTTATTCCGGGTGTAGGACGGGTAAGGCTGGGCCAACTTGAGGGCTATTTTGATACCCTGAAAGACGCCTGGGCGGCGTCCCCGTCCGAATTGAAACAGACAGGGCTCGACGGCGGAGTAATCAGCGCCTTTACCTCCCGGCGGGACAAAATCGATCTTGAGGCCGAGATGGAGAAACTGGCCCGGCATAACGTCAGCGTGCTGGATCACCATGACTCAGGATACCCTTCCCGTTTGAAGGAAATATATGACTACCCGCCGATACTTTATATCAAGGGGGCACTGCTTCCTGAGGATGAATGGTGCCTGGCAGTGGTGGGGACAAGGCGGGCTACGGTTTACGGCCGGCAGGTAGCCGAGGAAATAGTGACCGACCTGGTGCAGAGTAAAATAACCATCGCCAGCGGTTTAGCCCGAGGAATCGATTCCGTAGCCCATAAGAGCGCCCTGGCCGGTGGCGGCAGGAGCCTGGCCGTTTTCGCCTGCGGCCTCGATATGGTATATCCCAGCGAAAACACGGCTCTGGCCGGAGAAATCATGCAGCATGGCGCCCTGCTAAGCGAGTATCCCCTGGGCACCAGACCAAGGCCGGAATATTTTCCAAGACGAAACCGTATCATGAGCGGGCTGAGTTTAGGTGTTCTGGTGGTTGAAGCGGGTGAGACCAGCGGCGCGATGATAACGGCGCACATTGCCCTGGAGCAGAACCGGGAAGTGTTTGCCGTTCCCGGCAGTGTCCTGTCGCCGGCGAGCCGGGGTACAAATAGTCTTATTCAGGAAGGCGCCAAGCTGGTCCGCGGCTATAAGGACATCCTGGAAGAACTTAACCTGATGGCCGTCGCCCGCCAGATGGAATTGAGGGAAGTGATACCGGCTTCGGATACGGAATCGGTACTGCTCAAGAACCTGTCCGCCGAACCGATCCACATCGATGAAGTCTGCCGGAGCAGCGGTTTGCCCATAGCCACCGTCAGCAGCACCCTGGCGATGATGGAACTGAAGGGGATGATCAGGCAGCCGGGGCCGATGAACTATACCCTGGCACGAGAGGCAAGAGAAGAATACAAAATTAAAGTTGAGTAAACAAAGCACGAGGGAACAGCTTCGAGTTGTTTTAGGTGTTATGTCAAATGAGCCGAAATTAACGCCATTCCAGGCATGATAATCCGCCAAAAACCGGGAGCCGTCCCGATTTGTTTTTAAGGACAGGCAAAACCGGTATTTGTGTGTTAATATATTCATGTCAAAAAATGGCCTGCCGATACCGGGCAGAGGCCGGAAGGATGACAGCCGAGGAGAAATAAAAGCGGACGGCGGTAATTAATTATGACGGGTAAGAAAAAGAAACTGGTTATCGTGGAGTCCCCGGCGAAGGCGAGAACGCTGAGCAAGATACTGGGGACGAGCTATCATTTAAAAGCATCGCTGGGGCATATAAGGGACCTGCCGCGCGGTAAACTGGGCGTGGACGTCGAGAACGATTTCCAGCCGCAGTACGTGGTGCCGAGGGAAAAAAGCAAGCTGGCCGGCGAATTCAAAAAGTCGCTGAAAGAGGCGTCGACGATATACCTGGCGACCGATCCCGACCGCGAAGGGGAGGCGATTGCCTGGCACCTGCTGGAGGTGCTTAAACCGGGGACGATACCGGTCCGCCGGGTGGTTTTTCACGAAATAACCGAGGAGGCCATCAAGCACGCCTTCAAGGATACCCGCGACCTGGACATGAGACTGGTCAACGCCCAGCAGGCACGCCGGGTGCTCGACCGGCTGGTGGGCTACAAGATAAGCCCCCTGCTCTGGAAGAAAATAAGGCGCGGCCTTTCGGCGGGCAGGGTGCAGTCGGTGGCGTTGAAGATAGTCGTCGACCGGGAGCGGGAAATAACCGCCTTCAAGGCGGTGGAGTACTGGACAATCGACGCCGAACTGACCAAGCCGGCGGACGATTTCGCCTTCTGCGTGACGCTGGTCGGCCTCAGGGACGGCACGAAAATCGACGTTAAAAACGAGGCGGAAGCGACCAGACTGAAAAAAGAGCTGAAAGAGGCGGATTACAGCGTCGACAATATCGCCACCAAAAGAGTCATCCGGCAGCCGGCGGCGCCGTTTATCACCAGCACCCTGCAGCAGGAAGCCTGGCGCAAACTGCGATTCTCGGCCAAGCAGACGATGGCGATTGCCCAGCAACTCTACGAGGGACTGTCGGTGGACAACGAGGGGAGCGTCGGCCTTATCACCTACATGAGAACGGACTCGACGCGGGTGGCCGATTCGGCGATTGCCGAAACCAGGGAATATATCGGCGGCAAGTACGGAGAGCAGTACCTGCCGGCCAAGCCCCGGGCTTTTACTAAAAAGGCCAAGGGCGCCCAGGAGGCGCACGAAGCGATACGGCCGACCCGGATACACCGGCAGCCCGATCTGCTAAAGGATTCCCTGACGACGGCCCAGGCACGGCTCTACGAGCTAATCTGGAAACGGATGGTGGCCAGCCAGATGTCAGCCGCGCAGTATGACAACACGACGGTGGACGTGGCCGCGAAAAGGAACGGTGACGGATACCTGCTGAGAAAATCCAGCCTGATGAACACGTTCCCCGGTTTTACGGCGCTTTACAGCGAGGGGAAAGACGAAGAGGAAACGGAAAAGAAAGAGCGGCTGCCGGGACTGAAAAAAGGCGAGGGGCTGAAGCTGCGGAAACTTTTTCCGGAGCAGCATTTTACCCAGCCGCCGCCGCGCTACACCGAGGCGTCCCTGATAAAGGCGCTGGAGCGCTGGGGTATCGGGCGGCCGAGCACTTACGCGCCCACCCTTTCGACCATCCAGGACCGCGAATATGTGAACCGTATCAAGGGGAGCTTTGAGCCGACGAAACTCGGCTTCGTGGTCAACGACCTGCTGGTGGAGTATTTTTCCGATATCATGAGCGAGAAATTCACCGCCGGGCTGGAAAACAAGCTGGACGAGATAGCCAGCGACAAGCGGGACTGGGTGAGCGTGATAAAGGATTTTTACGGCCCGCTGGAGAAAGACCTGGAGACGGCCACGGAAAAGATTGAAAAAATAAAGCTGCCCGACGAACTGACCGACGAGCTCTGCCCGAAATGCGACAAGCAACTGGCGATTAAAACGGGACGCTTCGGCAAATTCCTGGCCTGCACCGGCTACCCGGAGTGCAAGTTCACCAAGTCTTTCCAGATAAAGACGGGGGCGAAATGCCCGGAGTGCGGCAAAGAACTGGTGCAGAAGGTGAACAAGAAGAAGCGGGTCTTTTACGGGTGCAGCGGCTACCCGGAATGCAAATTCCTGATTAACGCCAAGCCGCTGGCGGAGCCGTGCCCCAAGTGCGGGGGACTGCTGACGGCGGGACGGGGCGGGACGGCCAAGTGCGCCAAGTG
>CBDUSH010000169.1:0-3635 GCA_965369965.1 uncultured bacterium
CACGGACGAGGCGCCGTCCTGGGCAGCGCGCTGGCCAGTGTGCTCACCGCCGCCGGTTATAAGGTGGAGAAAGAGTACTATATCAACGATGCCGGAAATCAGATTGACGTTTTTAATCGTTCGCTTTACGCCCGCTACCAGCAGTGCCTGGGCGCCGACGCTGAAATCCCGGATGATGGTTACCTCGGCGACTACGTAACGGACCTGGCCAAGGAGATAATAGCCGAGGCAGGAGACAAATTGCGCGGCCTGCCTGAGGCAGAGGTGCTCGGGCAGTTGGGCCGATCAGGCATGGAAAAAATATTAGCCCAGATTAAGAATGACCTCGAGGAGTTGGGGGTAAGTTTTAACGTCTGGTTTAGCGAAAGTGGTCTGTACAAAGACGGACAGTACCAGACGGCTTTCTCTCTGTTACAAGACGAGGGTTATATCAGCGAGAAGGAAGGAGCCACCTGGTTTGTCTCCACCGCCCTCGGTGAGGATAAAGATAACGTAGTGATACGGAGCGACGGCTCGCCGACTTACTTTGCTACCGATATCGCCTATCACTATGACAAGTTTGTCAGGCGCCGGTTCGACACCGTCATCGATATCTGGGGGGCTGACCACATGGGTCACGTATCCCGGATGAAAGCGGTGGTCGGCGCCATGGGCATCAATCCGGAGCGGCTAAAAATAATCATCGCCCAGATGGTAACACTGCGCCGAGGGGGAGAACTGGTACGCCTTTCAAAGCGCAGCGGTGATATTATTACCCTGAGGGAACTGGTCAAGGAAGTGGGCGCCGACGCCTGCCGCTTTGTCTTCCTTTCCCGCTCGGCAGACAGCCAGATGGACTTTGACATTGAGCTGGCGAAGAAGCAATCGGCGGAGAACCCGGTCTATTACGTCCAGTACGCCCACGCCCGCGTCGCCAGTATCCTCCGTCTGGCGGAAGACAAGCAGGTTGATTACCGGGACGGGGACGTTTGCCGGCTGACTGCGGAAGCCGAATTGACCCTGATACGCAAGATGCTCATGCTGCCGGAAATTGTGGAGCTGATTGCCAATACGCTGGAGCCTCACCATCTGACGTACTACGCCCAGGACCTGGCGACGGCCTTTCACAGTTTCTACAATCAGTGCCGGGTCATGTCCGATGACGAAGCGTTGACCAAAGCCCGCCTGAAACTGGTGGAGGCCGCCAAAATAGTGCTGGGGAGGACGCTGCGCCTGATGGGGATGACCGCCCCGGAGAGCATGTAGCCGCCGTCTTCCAAGGCGGCGACAAAAAATCCATTTTTTATTTTCCGGGAAACAATTCGTAGCTGGTTAGCTTTGGGTTTGTTATAACTTTATGTTAAATGTCTGGAATTAAAGAGCCGCCCGGAAAGGGGGTGGTTGTGGAGAGGATTCAGGTGCGGGTGGCGGGGGAGGCGACCCGGCTTTTCCCTGAAATAACGGCTTCAATGTCACCTCGTGCGCAGCAAACGGTACAGGGATGACGGGGTTTGTCTTTGAACCCCCGACTCCCCTCCCAGATTGCTTCGTCGCGGGGCTCCTCGCAATGACAGTGGTATAAAGGGGTGAGGCAGACAAGACGGAGAGTGCTTCGCCTGGCTCACTTTAAAATCCCCCTTAGTCCCCCTTTTTCTAAGGGGGAAACGGAACAATGACGGGGCGGGTATTGTGCGGGAGGAGAAAATCCCCCTTAATCCCCCTTTTTCTAAGGGGGAGACGAGAGAGTTGGAGGTTCTTCGTCACTTCGTTTCTCAGAATGACAGGGTGGAGGGAGATTCAGGCCGGGCGGTGGCGGGAGACGAACTTTCCCATACGGGCGAGGGCTTCTTCGAGGTCAGGAAGGGCGGTGGCGTAACAGCAGCGGACGTAGCCTTCGCCGCCGGGTCCGAAGGCCGAGCCGGGCACGACGGCCACTTTCTCTTCGCGGAGAAGTTTTTCGGCAAAGTCTTCCGAGGTCAGGCCGGTATTGACAATCGAGGGGAAGGCGTAGAAGGCGCCTTTCGGCTCAAAGCAGGAGAGGCCGATTTCGTTCAGTCCCTTGACGATGACCCGGCGCCGTTTATCGTACTCGGCGACCATCCCGGCGGCGCTGTCTTCACCCGACCGCAGTGCCTCAATGGCGGCGACCTGAGCCATAGTGGGGGCGCTCATCATGGTGTACTGGTGAACGCGGGTCATGGCGGCGATAATCTCCGGGGACGAGGCGGCATAACCGACGCGCCAGCCGGTCATGGCATAAGCCTTGGAGAAACCGCCGAGAAGCACGGTAGTATCCTTCATGCCGGGCAGGCCGGCAAAGCAGGTATGAGCCACGCCATAGACCAGGCGGGCGTAAATTTCGTCGGAAATGACGAGCAGACCGCGTCGTCGAGCCACTTCGGCGATGCGGGCCAGTTTTTCCCGTCCCATAACGGCTCCGGTGGGGTTGGCCGGATAGCCGAGCAGAATCGCCCGGGTTTTAGCGGTGACCAGCGCCTCGATATCAGCCGCCTCGACTTCAAAATCGTTTTCCTGGCGAGTGGCCACCCTGACCGCTTTACCCCCGGAGAGGACGACGGCCGCCTCGTAGGCGACGTAACAGGGGTCGGGCATGATAACCTCGTCGCCGGGGTTGAGCAGCGCCCGCATGGCCAGGTCCAGCCCCTCGCTGACACCGACCGTAATCAGAAGTTCGGTATCAGGGCGGTATTCCAGTTGATAGTGAGTCTCCAGATAAGCCGACAACTCCCGGCGGAGCTCAGGCATCCCCGAATTCGAGGTATACATGGTATAGCCCCGTCCCAGCGAGTAGATGGCCGCCTCGCTGATGTGCCAGGGGGTGGCAAAATCCGGCTCGCCGACCCCCAGCGAGATGACGCCATCCATCGACGCCAGAAGGTCAAAGAACTTCCTTATGCCGGAGGGGGACAGCTTTTGGACACGGTCGGAAATAATACCGGTCGACTTTTTATTGGGAATCCGGGAACCAGATGACATAGCGCCTCCAGGTTAACGGCCGGGGCTAGAGCACCAGCGGCTGCCGCTTCACCTTTTCCTCTCCTTCCAGAATCTCACCGTCTTCCTTGCAGCGCCGGAGAACGAAATGGGTGATGGTTCCCTGGACGCCTTCGATAGGCGCCAGCTTGTGGGAGACGAACTCGGCCACTTCCTGCATCGTCTTACCGACGACCATGACCATGAGGTCATAGGTGCCCGAGACGAGGTAAACGGTACGCGCCTGGGGAAAGCGGTAGATATGCTCGGCGATGGCGTCAAAGCCGACGTCCCGCTGCGGGCTGACGTTGACTTCGATGAGCGCCCAGACGTGCTCGTTGCCGGCCTTGTCCCAGTTGATGACGGTCTTGTATTTGAGGATAGTGCGGTCTTTTTCCGCCTGTTTGATAACGCGGTTGACTTCGGCCACCGGTATGCCGGTCATGGTGGATATCTGCCGGGCGGTGGCCCGGGCGTCATTTTCCAGAATTTTTAGAATTTCATTCATCAGAGCCTCCCTGGCGATGGGTTAGTTCCCTTTTTATTTGGGGGGGTCGTGTTCACCCTCACCCCCTGTATCCCCCTCTCCCTCAAGGTAGAGGGGGAAGAATCAGACGAGGGGCTTCGCCCCTCTTAGACTCCCGATTATTCTTTTTTGGGGT
>CBDUSH010000170.1:0-3509 GCA_965369965.1 uncultured bacterium
CCGGCTCTGACCAGTCGAGTCAGGGAAATACGTGCCCAAAAAGGGGCATAACCGGCGGAAAAGCAATAACCGAAGCAAAAAAGATAAGGAGATAATGAACTTACCATGAATCCAGTTAGTGACCTGGGAACAATAGGATATATAATTTTCTGGAATCTAACTTTATTCGCCATGGGCATTTTCGGTTACCGGCTGTACCAGCTTTTTCGTTACCTCTCCCTGGGCAGAAAAGAAGAAAAGTACCGCCACCTGGTCAAAAGAACACTGACCGGCATCGGTCATTTCATTATCCAGGAATGCCAGTTCAAGAACCTCACCCGGCGGGATAGGGCCGGGCTCGGCCACGTACTTATGGTCTGGGGTTTTCTGCTCTTTGCCGCTTACTACTTCTTCTTCATTATCATCGGCTTCGGCTTCGGTATATCGGAATCAATGGAAAACAACGTAATCTACGTTATCTATACCTGGATTATGGATCTGGTGGCTCCCCTTATCATGCTCGGCGCGCTCTGGGGTATTCTCCGCCGTTACGTCGTCCGTCCGGCGAGGCTGCGGGGGCAGAGGTCTTTTACGGCGCTGCTTATCCTGGTAACGGTATTCATCCACCCGATAACTCACCTGGGCAAGATTGGCACCCAGATAGCGGCTGGATACGCCCCGGCCGGTCTGGGTATGGCGCCGCCGCCGATAAGCACCGCCTTAAGCTATCTCTATCCGGCGGGGGCGGCACTGAGCATGTGGCACAGCCTCTGGTTCTGGAGCCACTGGGGATTCGTCCTCTTCGTGATGATAATCATTGGCTACACCCGATACCGTCACGTGGTGGCGGCAATATTAAATGATATCTTTGTCCGGCCCTTACCCAAAGGTATGCCCTGTCGTATAAATCTGAAAGATGAGGCCACCTTCGGTGTGGCCAGGATAGACGGTTTTACCCAAAAACAACTCCTGGACCTCTACGCCTGTGTCGAACCCGGTCACTGCCAGGAAGCCTGTCCGGCTTACTTTACCGGAAAACCACTCAATCCCCGTTCCGTCATTCAGGACCTCAGGACTAATTTACTGACCAACGGGCCGCTTTTAGTTGAAAACGAGGCGCCAATCCTGCCGCTGATCGCCGATGGCCAGCCGGGCAGCGTCTCCGAGGAAGTAATCTGGGAATGCACCACCTGCGGCGCCTGCATGGAGATATGTCCGGTCAGAATCGAACACGTGGGCCACATTATAGACTTGCGGCGGAACCTGGTGCAGCTGCAGGCCAAGTTTCCCGAGGAACTGCTCAATCTTTTTGAAAATATGGAGCAGCGCAGCAATCCCTGGGGGATGGCTCCCGCGGAGCGAATAAAATGGGCGTCCGATATTGAAGTCATGCCTTTCGAGGCAGAGAAGACCGAATACCTGTTTTACGTTGGCTGCGCCGGGGCTTTTAGTTCCCGCAACCGGCACACTACTCAGGCCCTGGCCAAAATTATGACCGCCGCCGGTGTCACCTGGGGCACCCTGGGTAGGGACGAGCTGTGTTGTGGAGACAGCTTACGGCGGCTGGGTAACGAGTATGTCTTCGACCGCATGGCAACCGAGAATGTCAGGCTTTTTGCCGAAAAAGGCGTTAAAAAAATCATTACCCAGTGCCCGCACTGCTTCAGCACCCTGAAAAACGACTATCGTCAATACGGTGCCGAACTGGAGGTCTACCATCACAGCCAGGTTATTCGTAACCTGATTACCGAAGGTAAACTGAAAACGGAAAAAACGGTTGACCTGGGCAACCTGCTCTTTCATGATTCCTGCTATCTCGGACGCCATAATCAAATCTATGAGGCTCCGCGTGACGTGGTGGCTTCGGCTACGGGGAAAAAGCCGGGGGAGATGGAGAGACACCATAACCACAGCTTTTGCTGCGGAGCCGGCGGCGGGCGGATGTGGATGGAAGAGCACCTGGGCAAGCATATCAATGTCGCCCGGATTGAAGAAGCTATGAAAAAAGACCCTCAGACAATATGTGTCTCCTGCCCTTACTGCATGACCATGCTTGAAGACGGGCTGAAAGACCTGAACGCCGAAGATAAGGTGCGGGTACTTGATATTGCCGAGGTGCTCCACCAGGCGCTATAGCTGATTTAATTAAAGGTTAACCGGGCGCCCGGACCGGTGAATCCTCAGCGTGGCTCCCGGATTACAGCCGGTAGCCGCCGATAAGTTTGATGAAATAGTACGAAAAAAAATAATAGAAAGCACGCTATTATGAAACCTTTCGTATTACGTCCGCGTACTCATCCCGAAGACAACCATAGAAATATGTCGGGAATTAGTGATTAATCACTTCTTCTTGTTCTGTTTCTGTGCAGATTTGATAAACTGACCGAATTTCTTATCCTTCCGGCGTTTTTCAAGGTAGGACAGGTGATGGTGCTCAGATTCCTTTTTTAATTTAAGGTAATCCTGATAGTGAGCCTCATTCAAGCTGCCACCTTGGACAGCCCTCAGAACCGAGCAGCCGGCTTCATGAGTGTGTGTACAATCCCGGTAACGGCATTCTCCGGACAGATCAGTAATATTTGAAAAACTCTTATCAATGCCTGACTGAATACCGATACTACCCAACTCTCTCATTCCCGGAGTGTCTATTAACATCGCCCCCTGGTCAAGAACTATTAATTGTCGCCGGGATGTTGTATGCCTTCCTTTTCCGTCTTTCTCCCGGACCAGGTTTATCTTAAAGGCAGCTCTGCCGGTTATATGATTTAAAAGAGTGGTTTTGCCCACACCGGATGAGCCAAGCAGACAATAAGTCATGCCGGGTTTCAGTACCTGCTGAATTTGGGGCAATCCTTCACCGGTTTCAACGCTATACGCGATGATTTCGCATTTAATGCCGGTATATTTTATCTCTGAAACTTTCCTCTCCAGGTCATTCCGGCTAATCAAGTCGCTCTTGCTTAATAGAATCACAGGTTCGATATGACCATCATTTACCATCACCAAATACCGTTCCAACCTGTGAATATTAAAATTGAAGTCACAGGATTGAACAATAAACGCTGCATCGATGTTAGAAGCGATAATCTGATAATCAATTTTTTTGCCGGCTGTCTTACGTCTTAATATTGTTCTCCTTGGTAACAGGTCGTATATAATGGCTAGTGTGTTAGCGTTGTAATATCGGACGAAGGCCCAATCTCCAACGGCTGGATACTGGAGTCTTGACTCAGCGGAAAACATAAATTCACCGGCAAGTTCAGATAAGACTTCTCCGTCCTCGTTCCTTACAAGATAGGTATCTTTATTGACAGACGTGATACGCGCTAAACTATAATCCGTTTTACCAGATTCATTTAACCTCTGTACGAGCCACTCATTAAATCCTAGGTCTTGTAGTTTCATAACACCATTTTGATATTAAATCAGATAAGTTTCAAGTATTGATAACTATTAGGGATACTGGCATCGGTATCTTTCATTCAATTTAGAAGGCAAAAGGCATCTCCCAATCGTATGTATCATTGTCT
>CBDUSH010000171.1:0-3499 GCA_965369965.1 uncultured bacterium
CATGGACGAAGTCAGGGAACTTATCGGCGCCAGGCTGGCCGAAGAGGTGAAGGAAAAAAGCCTGGCAGTCTATAATTTTGCCCGGGAGTACGCCCTGGCCAAGGGTATCATCATCGCCGACACCAAAATGGAGTTCGGGCTGGACGGTGACCGGCTTATCCTGATTGACGAACTGCTGACGCCGGATTCGTCACGCTTCTGGGATACCGCCCGCTACCGGATAGGGCAATCTCAGCCGAGTTATGACAAACAACCGGTGCGTGACTGGCTGGTGCAGGCCGGCTGGGATAAAAACCCGCCGGCGCCGATGCTGTCGGCGGAAGTTATCGAGGCGACTTCCAAAAGATACCAGCAGGCTTACCAGCGGCTGACCGGCGGCGAACTGGCCTGAACCCGAAGTCCGCCATTCCAGCAGGTTTTTCGCACCGCTGGCCCAAAGCCACGTTATTCAATCGGGTCTTTAGTGCTACAGCCTGAAGTCCGCTATTCCAGCAGGTTTTTTGCGTCGCCGGCCAAAGGCGGGTTATTCAACCGGGCCTTTGGTGCTGCAGCCCGAAGTCCGCCATTCCAGCAGGTCTTTTGTATCTTGACCAAAGGCGAACTATTCCAGCAGGTCTTTGGTGCTGGGTAATTCCCCGCCGATCCGCTCATCCAGCCGGGTGGCTGAATCTATAGTCCTGCCCAGCGCTTTAAAGAGGGCTTCCGCCTTGTGGTGGTCATTTGACCCGTACGGTATTCTGACGTGCAGGTTAATTTTGGCTTCGATGGCAAAAGATTCCAGGAAATGACGGACGAGATCGGTCGGGAAACCGAACAGGTCGTTCTCCTGAAAGGTCATGTCCAGTTTGGCGTATCCCCGACCGCTGATGTCGAGGGCCACCATTGCCAGCGCATCATCCATGGGAATGGCGGCATCGGCCATGCGGACGATACCTCTTTTCTCCCCCATCGCCTCCACCAGGGCTTTGCCCAGGCAAATAGCCACGTCTTCGACCAGGTGATGCTGGTCATCCCCGGTGGCGGTTAACTTTATGTCAAACAGTCCGTGCTTCACCATCTGCGACAAGAGGTGGTCAAAGAGTTTTATTCCGGTGCTGATATCCCACTGTCCGCTGCCGTCAATATTGAATTCCAGGCTGATATCCGTTTCTTTGGTGGCTCTCTTGACAGTTGCTTTTCGATTATCCATTTTACTCACTCTCTATCTCACGAAGAGTTTTAATCACAGCTTTGTTCACTTTCTATCTCCCAGAGGGCTTTAATCACGGCCACGGTGTGCTCCGGTTTGCCGACACCGATACGGATGCTGTTTTTCAGCAGCGGCTGGTCAAAGTAGCGCACCAGGATTCCCTTCGACTGCATCTTCTGCTGCAAATCACCCGCTTTCCCTTTGAGCACGGCGCAGTAAATAAAATTAGCCCGGGAAGGGAACGGTTTCAGCCAGGTGAATTTGGCCAGTTCCTCAAAAAGTTTTTCTCTTTCGGCGATAATCAGCTTCACCGTCTTGTTCAGGTAGTCGATGTCTTTAAACGACTCCCGGACGGCAATCATGGAGGCGCCGTTTACGCAATACGGCTCTTTTATCCGCATGAGGTAGTCGGCTATTTTGGGCGGAAACAAGCCGTAGCCGATCCTCAGTCCGGCCAGGCCCGCCCATTTGCTGAAAGTACGCAGTATCATCAGGTTGGGGTAGTCCGGCATCAGGTCGACCACCGTCTCGCCGCCGAATTCACAGTAGGCTTCGTCGACAAATACCGGCACGCCTGTCTCCAGCAGTTCGATGATGTCCTGCCGCGGGGTGATGGTGCCGGTGGGGTTATTGGGTGTGGCCAGCAGTATCATTTTAGTCCGGGAGGTGATGGCCGCCTTTACTTTACCGATATCGACCGAGAAATCATCATCCCGGAGAACTTCGACAAGTTTGCCGCCGGTCAGCGCCATGAAGAACTGGAAAAGGGCAAAACTGGGGACACAGTTGATCACCTCGTCTCCCGGCTCGATAAAAAGCCGCATGGTCAGGTCAATAAGCTGGTCGCTACCGGGGGTAGCCACGACCTGAGCGGCGTTAACGCCGGTATATTCCTGAATCTGGCGTCTTATCTCGGTCTGTTCCGGGTCAGGGTAAACGCTCAGGTTCGAGTATTCCGCCAGCGCGGCGGTTACCCGGGGAGAGCATCCGTAAGCGTTCTCGTTGGCGTCCAGCTTGATGATATTTTCCAGGGGCACATCTACTTTATCCCCCAGAGTCTCCGGTGCCCGGCTGGCGGCATAACCCCTGAAATTAACCAGTTCTTTTCTTATCAGTTTATCCAGTTCCTGAAAGGCCACTAAGGTACCTCCTCAATATGTTATCGCCGGCGCGTCACCGGCAGATTACTATACATTACCCGGCGGCGGGAACGGCTGCTTTGGCCGGCCGCCGGGGTTTTCAACGGGCTACCGCCCCTGCGGGCAAACTTTCATGCACTCAGAGCAGCCGCACGCCGAAGCCCGGTAAGAACCACAGGCATATTTGTTAATGGCGTAAGGTTCTCCATCAACGGGTTCTTTTATCGCCCCCGCCGGGCAAGCCTCGACACATAAACGGCAACTCCGGCAGTCGATAAAGTCGTCACCGGCAACGGTCGACTCCAGTTCAGCCTCGGTGAGGCAGCAGGCGAGCCTGACCCGGGGGCCAAACCCGGGGGTAATCAGCAGACTGTGCCAGCCCATTTTGCCCATGCCGGCGGCCTCTCCGGCGTGTTTGAAGGAAAATACCGCCTCTAAAAACCGGTTGTCCGTGGGACAGCCGGCGGCGGATAAGGGCAGGGCTTTCAGCCCCTGTTTACGCGAGACCCTGGTCAAGTCATAGACCCTTTCGGTTAACTTGCCGGAGATAAATTCCGAGTTGTTGGCATATAAATCATTTAACGACGCCGCCCCCATAGTCCGGCTGGGGGAAGTCAGGTCCAGAATTTCCGGAAAAAGCTCCATCGCCACGACGATTACTGATTTTACGCCGGGCAACAGGCCAGCGGCCATCCGGCCAAGCCTATCCTCTTTCAAATCGGCCAGACGGATAATACCGGCCAAGTCGACATTAAGTCCGGTAATGGTATCCGTCAGCGCCGGCGCGGCGGCGTTATTTTGTTGCGATACGCTCATTAATTCCTCCACGGTGGAATTTTTTATTTTTTTGCATCCGGTTGAATCCGCCGGTCATGGCGAGCCGGAGGCGAAGCAATCTGTGTGAAGGAGAAGTAGCCCCACCCCTCCCGGATTGCCGCGTCGGCTACGCCTCCTCGCAATGACAGGGTGGGCTTATTCGCTTCGTCGCTGCGCACCCCGCAATGACATCACCAATTAAAACCGAATAATACCATAATTCCGATGGTAACTATGTATTTTGTACAATTTATTGTTCGGCTGTCAAATCCACGGCCTTACCGACCCGTCCGGTCAGCTTCAATCCGCTTTTCGATAGCCGCCGCGTGGGCGTCAAGCCCTTCCGCCCGGGCTA
>CBDUSH010000172.1:0-3497 GCA_965369965.1 uncultured bacterium
GGTGAGAGCGGAACGATGATATATACGCATCTGGCTTACTTTTATAATTACCCCGACTGCATTTCGCACACCAGGCGATGCAGGGTGTTGACATAATTAC
The DNA here is from genome assembly GCA_965369965.1 of uncultured bacterium. Lineage (GTDB taxonomy): Bacteria > Chloroflexota > Dehalococcoidia > Dehalococcoidales > RBG-16-60-22 > JACZSH01. The sequence continues at coordinate 101 of CBDUSH010000172.1, forward strand.
AGAAAGGGGGATAATTGGCTCACCGGTTATCATGTGTGTACGATAATCAAATAGGGTTATTGAAGTGGTGATTAAGAAGGGCGTCAGTGACCTTTTACAAAAAGACGGCGATTGAGCGTTTTTTTTTGATTAAGCAAACAGGAGATTGACATGGCTCAGGATAGAGCAAACACAACGCAAAGCCCGGCGGTTTTGACGCCAACGGTTGGTGCGTCCTATGGCAATGGGTGGCGGCAAATGAAGAAGTATTTCCTGGAGCTGTTCCTCATAGGGATCCTCGGATTCATCATCGGCCTGCCTTCTTGGATTTTCGAGTCTGATGGAGATGTGACAGAGGCTCTGACGGTATTAGGCGTTCTGGGCTTTATCTATGGTATTCTAATCGCCAACCCCACGGATTACGGTATATCATTCGCCTTCCTTAAAGCAGCCAGGAGCGATAAACCAGAGACACGGGATATGTTCGAGGGTTTTCATAACTACTGGAATGCTGTCCTGGCCAATATTCTGGTTGGTGCCATAGTCATTATCGGATTAGTTCTCTTGATAGTACCGGGCATTATATTTGCGTGTAAGTTGGCTTTTACGTCTTATCTTGTCGTCGACCGGAAAATGGCCGTAATCGAAGCAGTCAAAGAAAGCTGGCGTATGACTAACGGCCACGCCGGGACGGTGTTCCTTATTGGTTTACTGGCTATACCGGTCAGTATTGCCGGGCTGCTTTGCCTCGCTGTGGGCATCATTCCGGCATTCATGTGGATAGCGGCCAGCTTTGCTTCACTCTACCACGCAGTTAGTGTATCCGGTGAGGTTGGAACGGCCTGATCGCGGGAGTCGTCAAACCACTGTTTAGTAGCTGCCTGCCTCTCTCACCACACTCTTAACCACCTTCCGCGCGGTTTTAGGCTCAGCCCTTTTACGCCTCCCCCCCAAAAGACACCCCCCGCCCCGAAATGCTATAATTATACCGGATGGATATACTTTCCGAACTTAACCCCGCCCAGCGGGAAGCCGTCGAGACAATCAGCGGGCCGGTGCTCATTCTGGCCGGCCCCGGCAGCGGCAAAACCCGGGTAATCACCCACCGCATCGCCTACCTCATAAAGGTCTGCGGGGTCAGCCCGCGCCGTATCATGGCGGTCACCTTCACCAACAAGGCCGCCCGCGCCATGGCCGAACGCCTTTACCAGCTGGTTCCCGGCTCGGCCGCCGAGCTTACCATCGGCACCTTTCACGCCATCTGCGCCCGCATCCTGCGTATTGAAGGCAAACCCATCGGCGTCGACCCCGGCTTCGTCATTTACGACAGCGACGACCAGATAAGCCTGCTCAAGCGGTGTCTCCTGGCGGTGGGGCTGGACCCGAAACAGTATGCCCCCCGGGCCATCCAGTCCGCCATCAGCGCCGCCAAGAGCGCCCTGCTCACCCCCGCCGAATACGGTCGATTCGCCGGCAGCTATTATGAAGAGATCGTCCAGCGCGTCTACGAGCGCTACCAGCAGTCGCTGACCGAGAGCAACGCCCTCGATTTCGACGACTTGCTCATGCGGGCGGTGCAGCTTTTCCAGCAGGTTCCCGAAGCCCTTGACCGCTACCAGTCGCGCTACCTGCATCTCCAGGTGGACGAGTTCCAGGACACCAACCCGGTGCAATACGAACTGGTGAAACTGCTCGGCGGCAAGCACCGTAACGTCTGCGTCGTCGGCGACCCCGATCAGTCGATTTATTCCTGGCGCGCCGCCGACCTGCGCAACATATTGTATTTCGAAAGAGACTACCCGGAGGCGAAGGTCATCCTGCTGGAGCAGAACTACCGCTCCACGCAGATAATTCTGGAAACGGCCAACCACATCATCTCGGCCAACCAACAGCGCAAACCCAAAGACCTCTGGACCGAGAACCAGCCCGGCCTGCCCGTCGAAGTGATCGAGACTTACTCCGAGCAGGAAGAAGCCCAATTCGTCGTCAACGAGGTAACCCGGCTGTCGGAGCGGGAAGGATTCCGGCTCGGCGATTGCGCCGTCATGTACCGCACCAACGCCCAGTCGCGGGTATTGGAGGAAGCGTTTCTTCGCTACGGGGTGCCTTACCGGCTCGTCGCCGGGACGCGGTTTTACGACCGTCGGGAAGTCAAGGATATTATCGCCTATCTCCGTCTCATCCAGAACCGGCAGGACGGTGTCAGCCTGCGGCGCATCATCAACGTTCCCCCGCGCGGCGTCGGCCAGCGCAGCCTGGAAGAACTTTCCCGGTGGACGCAGGAACTCGGCGTTTCCGAATATGAGGCGCTGCAGCGTCTGGCTCAACCCGATACCGAAGGGGAAAAGCCGCCCTCTCTGTCGCCGCGGGTGGTGCGGGCGCTGGCTGACTTTGCAAAGATGATTGACGAACTGTCGGCACGTGACGCCGAGGTCGGCATCGTTGGGTTGCTCGACCTGGTGCTGGAGCGGAGCGGCTACGGCGATTTTGTCCGGGCGGAGGTGGACGGGGAGGAACGCTGGGAGAATATCCTGGAGCTGCGCACCGTCGCCGGGCAGTACCAGGAACTGCCGCCCGCCGAGTCGCTGTCGGCCTTTCTGGAAGGGGCCGCCCTGGTCTCGGACGTGGACGGATTCGAGGAGACGGTTGAAGCGGTTACCCTGATAACGCTGCATCAGGCCAAGGGACTGGAGTTCCCGGTGGTCTTTATCGTCGGCATGGAGGAAGGCATCCTGCCCCATATCCGGTCGTTCGATGACCCCGCTCAGATGGAAGAGGAACGCCGCCTCTGTTACGTGGGGGTGACCCGCGCCCGGCAGCGCGTCTATCTGGTGCGCGCCTTCCGGCGCACCCTGATGGGCAACCGGCGTGTCTCCGGGGCCTCCCGGTTCCTGCAGGACATCCCGCGCCACCTCGTCTCGGGCGGCGATTTGTGGGCCGGGGAGAAAGACCGCCTCGCCGAAGCGGTTTATAACTGGCACAGCGCCGCCGAAACCGGACAGCCCGAAGCGGACCCGACCCCTGAGCTTTTAGAGTTGAGCGACGGCGACCGCGTCCGCCACGAAACCTTCGGCGAAGGGGTTGTCGTCAGCCGGCGGGCGGTGAACGGCGATTTTGAACTCATGGTCGCTTTTGACGGCGCCGGGCTGAAAAAGCTGCTCCAGAGCTTTGCCCGACTCGAGAAAATGTCGTAGGCGGTCTCTGGTTTATAGTTGAGCCGGTGCCGGGTGAATATGTTGAAACGGGGAGTTAAAGATAGCCCCCGTCTGTCATTACGGGAAGCACCACCCTGTCATTCTGAGGAACGAAGTGACGAAGAATCTCCCTCAATTTGTCATTGTGAGCGAAGCGAAGCAATCTCCGACTCTTTCGTTTCCCCCTTTGAAAAAGGGGGATTAAGGGGGATTTTCTCCCCCGC
>CBDUSH010000173.1:0-3494 GCA_965369965.1 uncultured bacterium
TTCCCCGCCTTTCGGCGGGGAACTTCTCTTATCTTAAAATCAAATTTAAGAAAGATAATTATGAAGTATATTATAGGACCTATCAACGCTATCACCGACTGGTCGGGTAAGATCGCCCGGTGGTTCATTATTGTCATGATTATAGCCATCGTCATCGAAGTATTCATGCGCTATGCCCTCAACAACCCCACCATATGGTCCTATGAGATCAGCTTGATGCTCGGGGCAGCGATGTACGCTATCGGTTACAGCTATACGGAGAGGCAGCGTGGCCACGTCAGGGTAGACATCTTTTACCATAAATATTCGGATCGTCAAAAAGCCATCTCGGACGCCCTGCTCGGAGTCCTCTTTTTTCTTCCGGTAATCCTTTTTACCACCTGGGGCGCCTGGGGATGGATGTTAAAGTCGTGGGGTATGGCCGAAAAATCAGTGGAGTCCTTCTGGTATCCGCCGTTATACCCTCTCCGAACCATCGTTTTCTTCGGCTGGATGCTGCTCCTTCTCCAGGGCCTGGTCGGACTCTATCGCAACTTCTATTACTGGATAAAAGGGAGGCCCTATGATTGATATCAGCCCAACACTTGTCGTTATCATCATGCTCGGAGGCCTGCTCGCCCTGGTTATGTCCGGCTTCCCCCTGGCTTATGTCGTCGGTTTCCTGGCTTTTGTCGTCGGCTTCGCCATCTATGGGGAGAACGTTGCCCAGATGTTTTACATCCGCACCTACAAGCTGATGATGAACTACGTACTGCTGGCGGTACCTCTCTTTGTCTTCATGGGGTCAATGCTGGAGCGTTCCGGGATAATCGAACGGCTCTATGAGTCTCTTTATCTCTGGTTCGCCGGCTTCCGCGGTGGGCTGGCCCTGGTCACCATCATGGTGGGTACGGTTATGGCGGCCACGGTGGGTATCATTACCGCTTCGGTAACCCTGCTCACGCTGGTTGCCCTGCCCTCGATGGTCAGGCGCGGTTACGACCGGGCCTTTGCCGCCGGCGCCTGCACCGCGGGAGGCATACTGGGCATCCTCATCCCGCCAAGTATTATGATTGTTGTCTACGGGCCAATGGCGGAAATATCGGTAGGTAAGCTGTTCTTCGGCGCTTTCATCCCCGGCTTTATCCTCTCCGGCATGTATGTTACTTACATTATCTTACGCAGCGCTGCCCAGAAGAATATCGCTCCAGCGGTACCAGTTGAGCAGAGAACCATGGCATTCTGGGCTAAAACCAAAATGCTGGCGGTATCGGTAGTGCCGGTAGGCATCCTCATCCTATCGGTGCTGGGCGTTATCTTCCTTGGTATCGCACCGCCCACTGAAGCCGCCGGTGTCGGCGCCTTTATGGCCACCATGTTGACCATCGCCTACGGTCGATTCAGCTGGACTGTCCTGAGAGAAGTCTCCACGATGACATTGAAATTGGCCGGCTTCATCTTCCTGGTTGGTGTCATGTCTTACACCTTTACCGGCATCTTCCTGGGCGCCCGGGGGGGGGAGGTGGTAACCGAACTCATCATGAGTATGCCGGGTGGCCGATGGGGCGCTTTCGCCGTCATCATGTTCATCGTTTTCATGCTTGGCTTCTTCATTGACTGGATAGGCATACTTTTCATCATGGTGCCCATCATTACCCCTGTCTTCGAGGCACTTGGCTTTGATCCGGTCTGGGCGGCCATCATGGTCTGTGTGAATCTACAGACCTCATTCATGACCCCGCCTTTCGCCATGGGTATTTATATCTGCCGGGGTGCTGCCGACCCCTCTTTAAACGTCACGGTAGCACACATCATCCGAGGCGTCATCCCATACGTTATCATGATCGTAATTGTCCTCGGTCTGCTGGCTGCTTTCCCGCAACTCATCACCTGGCTGCCCGCGCAGATGATCCAAAGATAAACCGAATAACCAGGAACCTGAGCGAGCTTACCGTTCCCGTTATGGAAGGTAAGCTCGCTTTTTGGTATCTACGACGCGAGTGGAATTACGGCCCGGCTTCGTGCTACGATAAGCACTGAAACACTGACCCGGTTAATGATTCGTCTTACCGGGCACGACAGTCATTATCAGGAGGGAAAACAGTGCTAAAGATAGGATTTATCGGCGCCGGCACCGTGGGCACCGCCCTGGCGGTACGGCTCTCCCAGCAGGACTATCCCGTAGTCGCCATTCATGACCTGTACCCGGCTTCGGCGGAACGGTTTACCGGGGCAGTTAAAGGCAGTAAGCAATATGACCAGGCACAGGACGTGGCTGATATAGCCGATTTTATCTTTATCACCACCCCGGATGATTTCATTGCCCAGGTGGCCGCCGAAGTGAACTGGCACCCCGGGCAGATGGTGGCTCACTGCAGCGGTGCCGCCTCGACCGACGTACTGGCGCCGGCCCGGGAACGGGGCGCCCGGGTGGGCTGCATCCACCCGTTGCAGACCTTCGCCAGCCTGGAACAGGCCATCGAGAACGTACCCGGTTCCCTGTTCGCCATTGAAGCCGAGGAACCCGTTTTGAGCGTCCTGAAAGATATGGCCACCGCCCTGAAGGGGACCTGGATGGAGCTCACCGCCGAAGATAAGGCCCTCTACCATGCGGCCGCCTGTATCGCCTGTAACTATTTTTACACGCTGGTGAGCGTCGCTTCTGATCTATGGCAAAACTGGGGCAAGTCCAGCGACGAGGCAATCCAGGCCATGATGCCGATGCTCCACGGTGCTCTGAACAACCTGAAAGAAGTGGGTCTGCCCAAAGGGGCTACCGGCCCCATTCTCCGGGGAGACCTGGTGACCATACGCAAGCACCTCGCCTCCCTGGAAAAGAAAGCCCCGGATATCCTGCCCCTGTACAAGATGATGGGCACCCGGACTATCCCCCTCGCCCTGGGCAAAGGGACCATTGACCAGTCGCGTGCCGATGAACTTAGAGAATTGCTGAAATAAATCCGGGTGGTCTGGCGGCGGGTGCCGCTCACCGGACCGGCGTCCCCTTTTATTGATGTCCTACCCCCACCAGGAGGTCAAAATGCCAATATGCATGGAGCCTATCGGCCACGTGGTAAACAATGTTAACAGTCCGGTAGACCACGACTGGGCGGAAGTCGAATCGAAAATCGTTCTCCGGGAAGACCTGGCGCCGGCTCTGGCTGGACTGGACGATTTTTCTCACGCACTGGTCGTTTTCTGGATGCACCAGGCCGGCCCGGTAAAAACCCTGAAGCGGAGACCGCGGAACCGCCCGGACATGCCGGAGGTGGGTATTTTCTCACAGCGCGCCAAGCACCGCCCCAATCCCATCGGCATCACCGCCGTAGCCATCATCCGTATCGAGAAGAACGAACTGGTCGTCCGGGGGCTGGACGCCATCAACGACACGCCGGTGCTGGATATCAAGCCATATTTCCCGACTTATGACATCCGTGCCGGCATAAAGGTACCCGAATGGGTCGACCGTCTGATGGCCGGCTACTTTTAAATCGTGCCCTAAGTTACCGTTAGCG
>CBDUSH010000174.1:0-3479 GCA_965369965.1 uncultured bacterium
GCGTCCGGCCTCATTGACAGGGAAATACGCTTGCGTTCCGGCTCAACCGCCAGCACGGTAACCGAAACTTTCTGATTGACTTTGACGACGTCATCCGGCTTTTTGACAAATTTATCAGCCAGCTGGCTGATGTGCACCAGCCCGTCCTGGTGGACGCCGATGTCGACAAAAGCCCCGAAATTGGTCACATTAGTCACGATTCCGGTCAGCTTCATCCCCGGACTCAGCCGGTCGATCGTCCTGATGTCGGCGTCGAAAACGACCGCCTCAAAATGCTCACGGGGATCACGCCCCGGCCTGGCCAGCTCCGCCATGATGTCCTGTAACGTCGGCAGCCCGTACTCTTTTCCGGTGTAACTCTCCAGGTTTATCCGGCGGCGCACATCCTCGCGGCGGATGAGGTCGGCCACTCCGCAGTCCATGTCTTTAGCCATGCGGTCGACGATATGATAGCTTTCCGGGTGTACGGCGCTGGCATCAAGGGGATTCTTGGCGTCATCGATACGCAGGAACCCGGCGGCCAGTTCAAACGCCTTCGGGCCGAGCCGAGGCACTTTCTTCAGGTCGGCTCGACTGCGAAACGGGCCGTTCTCATTCCGGTGGGCGATAACGCTCCTGGCCAGCGTCGGGCCAAGTCCCGAAACATAGGTCAGAAGCTGTTGGCTGGCCGTATTTACTTTTACGCCAACCTCATTGACACAGCTCATCACGGTTTCGTCGAGATTACTCTTGAGTCTGCCCTGGTCGACGTCATGCTGGTATTGCCCCACCCCGATTGACTTGGGGTCTATCTTTACCAGCTCGGCCAGGGGGTCAAGCAGCCGCCGCCCGATGGACACCGCCCCGCGCACGGTGATATCCTGGTCGGGGAACTCTTCCCGGGCAACGGCGGACGCGGAATAGATCGATGCGCCGCTTTCATTGACCATGACCACCGGCATTTTGTCCGGCAAGCTCAGCCCGCCAATGAACTCTTCGGTTTCCCGGCTGGCCGTGCCGTTGCCGATAGCGATAGCTTCAATGTGAAATCTTTTTATCAGGTCGAGTATCGTCTGGCTGGCTTCCCGGCTCCGCGCCGCCGACTGATTCACGTAGATAACGGCATTGGCCAGAAGCTTCCCCTGGGGGTCCAGGCAAACCACCTTGCCGCCGGTCCGGTAACCGGGGTCGACGGCCAGCACCGCCCGCGGCCCCATCGGCGGCGCCATGAGCGTTTCCCGCAGATTGCGCCCAAAGACGCGGAGCGCCTCGTCATCGGCGCGCTCTTTAGCCTGCTGGCGGATATCGGTTTCGATCGAAGGCGCCAGCAGCCTCGGATAGCTGTCCTCGACCGCCAGAACCACTTGTGCCGGGGCGGCGCCGGTGCCTTTAACGAAACGCCGGTGCAGCCATGCCAGCGCCTTTTCCTGAGGCGGCCTTATCTTGAGTTTCAGAAACCCCTCGTTCTCGCCGCGCAGCATGGCCAGCATCCGGTGACTGGGCGCCCGGGCAACCGGCTCTTGCCAGTCAAAATAATTGCCGTATTTTATTCCGGCGCCCTCCTTACCCTTGACCACGCTCGATTGTATGACGCCTTCCCGGCAAAAAAGCCCGCGTATGCTCTGCCTTGCCTGGGTGTCCTCACTGACCCACTCGGCAATAATGTCACGCGCTCCGGACAGGGCATCCTCAACCGAACCGACCCCCTTTTCCGCGTTCACGAAGGCCAGAGCTTCATGGGACGGGTCGGCAATCTCCTGCCCCAGTATCAGTCCGGCGAGCGGCTCAAGCCCTTTTTCTTTGGCCATGGTGGCCCGGGTGCGCCGTTTGGGCCGATAGGGCAGGTAAATATCCTCCAGTTCGGTCAGGGTCGCCGCCGATTCTACAGAGGCGCGTAATTCGTCGGTGAGTACATCCTGCTCTTCAAGGGATTTCAGAATTACCTCTCGCCGGCTGTCGAGCGTTGCCAGCCGTGCCAGGCCGTCCCGTATTTCGCCCAGCACCACCTCGTCAAGTAACCCGGTTTTCTCCTTGCGGTAGCGCGCCATGAATGGAATAGTCGCTCCGGCCTCAAGCAGAGACCGGACAGCCTCCACTTGCCCGGGGGTGACTCTCGTCTGTCTGGCAATGACCGCGCCGTGGGTTTCAATCATTATCTTTATATCTCCCGGTGACCGCTGTCGTTAATTGTACTATATAGTCCCCGCGCTCTTAAACGCGGCACGGGGGTATCAAACGCTCCGCCGAATTTTACGTCCGGGGGCCGGGCATGAAAATATCGTGCCCAAATGAATCTTTTCCGACAGGCGGCATCCTGACCGGCTTCTTTATGGCACTGCCCCGGAGTTCAGGGTTATTACGGACGATACTCGGCAAGCGGCTTGATATCCAGCTCTTTGGCCAGTTTAATCAGTTCCTGCCAGGTGGTGTCCTCTACTGGTATGCCGTCCCGCGTTCTCCGCTCGGCCTCGCGTTCCTCGATCTCACCGGGGACGAATATCTCGGTAAAACCATCCGCCAGGGGAGATGCCTTCACGTTGCCGATTAAACGCGAAACGTCTTTCTGATATTCCCGGTAATCCCGGAACCGGCTGATATCAAGCACCGAAATAAAAAAGCCGCCCTGTGTTGACGCGTGCAATTCAATATCTTTGCTCTGCAAAGCGCCCAGCAAGGCGCTGGTTAATACCTCGATCGCCAGCACCAGTCCATAACCCTTATAGCCGCCGAAGGGGAGAAGGAATCCCTCCAACGCCTCCTGGGGACTGGTCGTCGGCTGACCCTGCTTATCCAGGGCTACCCCTTCGGGTATCGCCTTATCCCGCAGGGCGGCCACCATAATTTTAAAACGGGCCATGCCGCTGGTGGCCATATCCAGGATTATCGAATTCCCTTCATCCATCGGAAAGCCGACACACAGCGGGTTGGTGCCGAACATGTTCTCCATGCCGCCCCAGGGAATCATAACCGCCGGGGCGTTGACACAGGCAAACCCGATAAAGCCGTGCCGGATAGTTTTCTTCATGTAATACGCCAGCATCCCGACGTGCCCCAGGTTCCTGACACCGACGATGCCGACACCGGTAGCCCCGGCTTTTTCAATCGCCAGGTCGGTAGCCTTGGTGGCCACCGGAATGCCGAGGCCTTTGCCCCCGTCCAGCATGGTTATGCTGGCAGACTCGGTAACGACCTGAATATCAGACCCCGCCCGCACGAAATCCTTGCGCAGGCCGTCCGCGTAGTGGGGAATCCGTATAATTCCATGCGAGTCCACCCCTCTCAAGTTCGCCATGACGAGGTTATCGGCAATGTTCTCGGCGTCCTCTCTGGAAACATCGAGTTTCTCGAAACATTCCACGCAGAAATCCCGCGCCTGCTGGGCTGAAACCTTAACATCTTCCATAAGTGCCGTTTACCTCCCGGAATTAGTTTGGCTTACCGGTTATTTCCCTCCCCCCGGGCCGATACTCGCCCCGTGAGCGTTCTCAAAAAGCCCTTCC
>CBDUSH010000175.1:0-3478 GCA_965369965.1 uncultured bacterium
AGTTCATTCTGTCACCTGACTGGGGTTTCTATAAGACATCAGGGGCTCAACGTTATGACGCTAAATGGTTGTTTTTGTGAGGGTAATTGAGTCAAATTCCGGCGTAAAAGTGATACTGCAGGACTACCGGCTGTGTGATGGCTTATAAGTATTCCGCCACCTGTGCCAGACTCTGCAGGCGCGGAGAGCCGGTCATCTCCGGGTAATAGCCGTTACGGTCCAGCAGAATCCCTTTCATCCCCACGCCGTTGGCCCCCTCCACGTCCACCCGGTACTGGTCGCCGACGTAGGCCGCCTCCGCGGCGTCAACCCCGGCGCGCTGCAGGGCGGCTTTGAATATCTCCGGGTGGGGCTTGTTATAACCGGTATCCCGCGAAGTAACCACCACTTCCAGTAGTGGCGATAACCCCAGTTTATCGAACAATGCAGTGATATCCTGGTCGAAATTTGAAATAAGGCCAAGCCGCAGGCCTCTTTCTTTAAGGTCGGTCAAGGCCGGCAGCACGTCATCGTAGAGTACCATATGCATGTCAAAGCCTCTCATCTTGTCCAGCAATCCCAGGACGACCGGCTTGTCGGCTTCAATCCCGGCTTCGGCAAGGAGCCGGCTCTCATAGCCGACCCACACCGCCATCTGTTCTTCTTTTGACCGCCGGCTCAATGACAAGCGGGCAATTTCCTCGTAAATATACTCGTCAGCCACCGCCAGAGGCCGGAGCAACGTTTCCGGCGCCACCTTTATGCCGAGATCTCCCAGTGCCCGTGCCTGCAGTTCCTCCCGCGGAGGCTCATACCGGACCAGGGTTTGAAAAAGGTCGAAAAAGACGGCTTTAATCACTTTAATCATCAGATATACTCCTTTTCGCTCGGCAAAAGATACCACCCGGGCAAACTGATTAATTATTGCCGCCCCGAAACCGGCTGACCGGCAGGTTTCATCAATAAAAGTGTATACTATACCGTAATCAAATTAAAGGAGCTTTACCATGACCGCCGTTTTATCCCGGGAAGATATCCATCATTTGCTGGGGAAGGAGCCGCCGTTGGTCGAAGACTGGATTGACCTGGAGCAGCAGGTACAGCCCAACGGTTTTGACCTGACCCTGCGTGACGTGGCCGTGCTCCAGGCGCCGGGATGTATCACCGCCGACAACCGCCAGAGACGGGTGTCGGATTTGTCTCCCCTGGTCTTTGACGGGCTGGGCTTTATTGACCTGCTGCCGGGTGTTTACAGCATCACTTATAACGAGATTGTCAACCTGCCCGGAAATGTCATGGCGCTGGCGACGCCCCGCTCCAGCCTGCTCCGCTGCGGCGTGACGGTGAATACCGCGGTCTGGGACGCCGGTTACTCGGGCCGTTCCCAGTCCCTGCTGGTCGTCTATCATTCGCAAGGATTCCGCCTGCAAAAAAACGCCCGGGTGCTGCAGCTCGTTTTTATACGCCTGACCGGGGAGACGGCCGGTTACCGGGGAGTCTATCAGGGAGAGAACACGTGAGCGGTTTTACCGCTGCGCCAGGCCGGTAACGTACCACTTTTCCGGCGGGTCGTCGCCGGTGTCCACCACCAGGTGGGTGATTGCCAGGCCCGGATAACTGCTTTTCAGGTCGTCCAGGTCAACCGGCTCAAACCGTTTTTTATTGTTCAGGTAGGCTTGTTCGGTCAGGGCGTTGGAGACGTAGTTCTCTTTACTCCGCGCCAGAATCCGGGCGATGGATACTTCCGCCGGGCAGTCCGTCTCAAGAATGACAAATCTCAGTTTGTGCCGGGCGGCGATGGCCGCCGCTCGACTTCGCAATGACCGGGTGACGAAGGTGGCATCCAGTATCACACCACCGGCCGCCGGCAGTTTTTCGTCCGCCTGACGGAACATTTCTTCGTAGACCAGGGTGCGTTTATCCATATTACCGGCCGCTTTCACGTCGAAAATGTCCTCGTTCTTGAGCACTTCCAGCCGGATAAGGTCGGTCCTGAGCAACGGATAGCCGGTGGCCTTGGCTACTTCTTCGGTGGTCTCCGTTTTCCAGGTGCCGGGCAAGCCGCAGGCAATCAGCAGGAAGCCGGCGCCCAGCGAAGTTTCGATGTATTTTAAAAACGGTTCTCTCAACCTGTCGCCCCGAATAATATTCTCAGTCTCCGAATCATGTTTATAAAATGTACGATTCGGCAAGCTCGAAATAGCCCCTGGCCGAGGCCAGTATCCGGGCTTTCTCTTCGGGGGGGATATGGGGGTCATCGAGCTTGAAACCATCCACTTTCCCCCGCACGTACGCCCGGTAACACTTGTAGAAATCGAGCAGCGCCATCAGCTCCCGGTCACGGCTCTGCGTCACATAGGCCTGGACGAAATGCCCGGAGAGGATCTTTTGGCCGTAGTTGTCCAGATCCATCGCCAGGAAGGCGACCTCGGAAGCAACGTCGCAGTACCGGAAGCGGTCGTTAAACTCGATACAATCAAAAATGCGGATGCCGTCTTCGAAGCAGACGTGGGCGGCGTGGAGGTCGCCGTGACAGTCCTTTATCCGTCCTTCTTCAACCCGTTTTGTAAAAAGCGACGAGTTGTCGCTGATAAAGGCGGCGGTATACGTTTTGATGCGCCGGTACCTCTCCGGAGTAATCGTACGGTCAAGGTATTTTTCCGTCTGGCTGAAGTTCTCCTCGGTATTTTCAATAATAGTGCTTAAGTCCCCGAAGACCCTGATAGCTTTACCGGTTTCCGCTTCGGCGTGGAACCCGGCCAGCTTTACCGCCACGCCGGCTGCCATTTCCGGGGTTACCTTCCCGTCCGCCAGCAGGACATCCATCATTCTTTCCTGGGGCAGGCGGCGCATTTTCACGGCGTATTCTATCACCCGGCCTTCTCCCCCTATCCCGATGATGTCTCCCCGCCGGGTAATCGGCACTACCTCCTGGTAAACATCGGGGGACAGACGCTGGTTCAACTCCATCTCCCGCCGGCAATAGAAAAGCCGTTTCTTCAGAGAAGTATAGTCAACGTAACCAAGGTCTACCGGCTTCTTGACCTTGTACACGTGATCATCAGCCAGGAAAACGACGGACATCTGCGTCTGCATCAGGGTTATTTGCTGCGGAGGTTCGGGATAGGCTCTCGGATCGAGAAGCGCCTGGATAAGTTCGGATAACTCTGCCATTCGGCCTATTTCTCCTCCCGCCGGCGCTCCGCCGTCAGGCCAAAAGCGCCTGGGGATAGCCCCGGTTTACCGGTTTCGCCAACAGTAACAGACCAGTCGTGCCCTACCTGTGCGCCACTGGCCGGCAGGTAAACCGAAACCGCTATCGGCAGCTGAAATCGACTATTTTTTAGTCGATTGCTCTAATTTTCTTCTTGCCACCAGCAGCTTGTGCTTTCGCCGGTGTTTCAGGGTAGCTACTCTTCTCGCTTTATTCATCAGCCCTAATATTAACCTATTCTATCTTTTTTCGCCACCCCCGGCGTCGTGCACCGACACGAAACAG
>CBDUSH010000176.1:0-3444 GCA_965369965.1 uncultured bacterium
ACCCGCTCGTCACCGACGCGGCGGGTTATTTTTTCCCCGTCCATGTGCTCGAGCAGGGCCTGGGCATATTTACGGCTGGTCTGGAACATGTCCCGTACCTCTGCCAGGCTCACCCGGCGGTTAGCCTTGATGTGGGCGGTCACCCTGTCCACCATTTCCCGGTAGGCGGCAACAGTAAAGACGACACCCTCGCTGACTTTAACCACCTTCTTCTGTTTAACAAGCCAGTTGAGCAGGTCAGGTTCGGGAATAAGGTCGGCAGGTGGTGAATAGGGGTTCTGTCCCAGCGAACGCAGGAAAGAATCTATTTTTACCTGCTGGGCCGGGGTAAACTCAACGCGGTGGGCGGGCAGACGCACCGTGGCCCCGTCTTCAATCATTATCCCTTCTTCGACCAGTTGACGCAGAGCGGCCGCCGCGTATGTCCCCAATTTCAACCGGCTGCCCAGTTCCACCCGGGGCATCCCGGGGCGGACGGGATTCTGCCGGTGGTAGTCATGGAGGGTGCCGACTGCCCTATCGGTCAGGCGTTTCCAGTCGGCAGCCGTCATCAGCTGACCCTGGTCACCCTGGCCAAGCCGGACCACTTTCCCTTCCCTGACCAGTGATTCGATGGCCGGCTGCGCTTCCTCAATCGATTGGCCGGACTGGGTGAGCAGGGTGGGGATTTCCAGAGATTTCCTGGTTTCCAGCAGCGCCAGGATGATTTCTTCGGCGGTGCCTTCCTGCCTCGTTTTCAGGTTATCGATTATTTCCGGACGGAATCGGCGGAGTCGTTTTGCCCGAACATCGACGATTCTACCGCCGCCCAGAGTTTCCGTGGTCGACCGGATAATATAATGGTCACCGTTAACGGCGGCTACCGGCTGCGCCAGTAATAGCTGTACCCAGGTGGAGGCACCCGGGTTAAGTGTATCCCCCTCCAGCAGGCGGACTTTGGCCATTGTCTCCGCAGCGCCGGTATGGAAGCTGACCGTGGTGCCGTGCCGCACCGAATAGCGCAGGTATGGAAGCAGGCTGAGGTTTACCGTCAGCATCCCCGTGGGCACCAGCCATCCCGGCCTGGTTAGCACGTCGCCGCGCTTCAACTGGTTGGTAGCCACCCCCACCAGGTTAGCCGCCACCCGGCTCCCCGGCTCGACCGTTTCCAGGCGGGCCTTGTGGGTCTGCAGTCCTCGCAGCCGCGATTTCAAGCCTGCGGGCACAATATCCACTTCCTGGCCAACCGAAAGCGAACCGTCAATAAGCGTGCCGGTAACCACGGTTCCGGAACCGGCCATGGTGAAAACGCGGTCGATGGGGAGGCGGGGCCGCCCCAGGTCCCTCCGCGGTGGCGCGTTACCGAGTTGCTCATCAATGGTGGAGACCAGCGCCGGCATACCTTCCCCGGTCAGCGCCGAGACCGCCACCATAGGGGAACCGGCCAGAGAGGTAGCGCCAATCAACTCCTCGATTTCCATCCTGACCAGGAGGAGCAGTTCTTCATCAACCAGGTCTTTCTTGGTGATAACCACGATTCCCCGGTTGACACTGAGCAGGTCTAGGATGGCAAGGTGCTCCCTGGTCTGGGGCATCACACCTTCGCTGGCGGCCACGATGAGCAGGGCCAGGTCAATACCACCCACCCCGGCCAGCATGTTCTTTACGAACCGCTCATGGCCGGGAACATCAACGATGCCGACATCACGACCGCTAGGTAACCTGAGCCAGGCAAAGCCGAGGTCAATAGTCATGCCGCGCTCTTTCTCTTCGCGCAGGCGGTCAGGGTCGATACCGGTCAGGGCATGAACCAGAACCGACTTGCCGTGGTCTATATGACCGGCAGTACCGAGCACAAACATTATTGTTACCTCCGGCAACACCGGGTCAATTGGCCGGTTATTTCCGCCCGGGAGCGATAGCCCTCAGCGCCCGGCACACAATTTCATCCTCTTCCGGCAGCACCGAGCGCGGGTCGAGGAGCAGCCTGTCGTCACCGATGCGTCCGATAACCGGGATTTCCAGAGACCGCAGCTTTCGGCTTAATGACTGGACAGCCGTCCGACCCGGTCTATTCCGGATAGCCACCAGCCTGGTGGGCAGACTCCCGCCGGGAAGACTGCCCCCGCCGACCATAGTTTCGCCGTCGACCACTTCCGCCAGTTCCCCGAGAACGTCCGCCCACTTATCCGCCCGCCGGGCTACTTCGTCAAGCGGGGCGGCAATCATACGCCAGACCGGTATCTTGGCGGTTGCCTCGCCTTTAAGATAGTGAAGCAGCGTCGCCGTCAGACCGGCCAGCCTTATCTTATCTATTCTCACCGCCCGCGCCAGCGGGTGGCGCTTCAGTTTAGCCACCAGTTCCTTTTTACCGACGATAATCCCGGCCTGCGGTCCGCCCACCAGTTTATCCCCGGAAAAGCAGGTAATCCCAACACCCAGGGCAACGCTCCGGGTCACCACCGGCTCCGGCGCCAGCCCGAACTGCGCCGTATCCAGGAAACAGCCGCTGCCCAGGTCGTCAAATACGGCCAGGCCGTAGCGGTCGCCCAGCGCCGCCATTTCCTCAATGGTTACCTCGGCGGCAAAACCAACCACTTTGAAATTACTGGTGTGCACTCTCAACAGCGCCGCCGTCCGCGGGTTGATGGCCTGTTCGTAGTCCCGGGCATAGGTGCAATTGGTCGTCCCGACTTCCACCAGTCTGGCTCCGCTCTGGCGCATCACGTCCGGGATGCGGAAGCCACCGCCAATCTCCACCGCCTGCCCCCGGGAGACGATTACTTCTTTTCTCTTTGCCAGGGCGGTCAGTACGAGCAGTACGGCGGCAGCGTTATTGTTCACTACCAGCGCCGCTTCGGCGCCGGTAAGCTGACAAAGCAGCTCTTCGATATGAATATGGCGGGAACGCCGTGTGCCGCTTTCCAGGTCGAACTCCAGGTTGGAATAGCTGCCGGCCACCGTATTCATGGCCGTTACCGACTCGGCGCTCAGTGAAGCCCGCCCCAGGTTGGTGTGAAGTATCACCCCGCTGGCATTGACCACCGGGCGCAGAGAGGGTTTTTCCAGTACTCGCAGGCGCGAAACTACCGCCTCGACTATCTCCTCCGGAGAGGAGACACGCTGACGGCCGGTGGTAATAGCTTGGCGCTCAACTTCCAGTTGTCGCCTGACCAGACTCAACAGCAGGTCATGCGGATAAGATTCCGCCAGGCGGCGTATCCGTCCGTCATCCAGGATACGGTCAACACTCGGCAAGTGGCGATAGTTCTTCTCCATCAGGAATATTGTACAACGAGGTCGGGACTATTTTCAAAGCCGCCGCCATCACCGGCTAAAAGCGGCTAACCGACCCGGTGAAATTGACAATACGGACGAGGGTTGTTAAATTACAGATATATTCGCGCCTCACACGGAGAAAGACTACTCCCGTTAGTAAAGATATATTTGCATCTCATCCGGAGA
>CBDUSH010000177.1:0-3414 GCA_965369965.1 uncultured bacterium
CGTAATCCCTGGAATACCGATTACGTCTCCGGCGGGTCGAGTGGCGGCAGTGCCGTTTCCGTAGCTGCCGGCATGGCCCCGATGGCTACCGGCACCGACGGTGGAGGGTCAGTTCGAATCCCGGCCAGTGTCTGCGGTATTTACGGTATCAAGCCCACAAAAGGCCGGGTGCCCGCAACGGCCGGGTTTAACGGAATGCCGTTGTTTTCGGCGCTGGGGCCGTTGACCCGTACCGTGGCCGATGCCGCCCTGATGCTAAGCGTAATTGCCGGCCCCGACCCTCGAGACCCCACTTGTATCAGAGAACGACCACCCGATTTTGTTAAAGCTATCGAAGCGGAAGACGATTTGAAAAACCTCAGGATAGCCTGGAGCCCGGATTTGGGGTTTGCCGCCGTCGAGCCGGAAGTTGCTGCCATGACTCAGGCGGCCGCATTATCCTTTGAGACCTTCGGCTGTAATATCGAAGAGGCTTCACCGGATATAGGAGATGCCCGCGAAAATATCTGGAACCCAATTGCCTTTGCCGACACATACGCCGAACAAGCCGTTGTTCTAAGAGAGAAATCACACTTGCTTACCAGCTACGTCAAGGCCAATCTGGAGACCGGGCAAAGAATAACCGGGGCGGAATACTCTAATGCCTTAAAGAAGCTGTGGCTCTTTCAAAGCAGCATGAAGGCCTTCTTTGATCAGTACGACCTTCTTATTACGCCGGTACTGGCGGTTCCGCCGTTTCGGCGCCATATACGACCCGAAGGAGAAGATTTGAGAAAGGTTAATCCACATCTGTTCTATCCGGGTGAAATCGCCGGTAAACAGGTACCGCCCCGGCACGGCTTCTATCCGTTCACCTATCCTTTTAACATTACCGGTCAGCCGGCGGCCAGTGTGCCCTGTGGCTTTTCAAAGGAAGGGCTGCCTGTCGGGCTTCAGATCGTCGGCCGGTTTGGTGAAGATGCCGCCGTGCTGCAGGCGTCAGCCGCTTTTGAACGGGCTAATCCCTGGTCAGGGCACCGGCCCCCTTTAAGTCAGGCAGTATGACCGGCCTATGATATCGGGTAACCGTTTTTAGCGTAAGCAGCCAGGTTGCTGTCTCCGGCAAGAAATTTGGCCCGGCCCTGCTTCCGCTTCATCTGCCCGTTTTCGATGAGTACTTCACCCCGTTGCATAACGAAAACCGGCGCCCCGATAACCTGTTTCCCCTCAAAGACAGTAAAATCAGCCTTGCTGTGCATATCCCGGCTGCTTATGGTGACCGGAAGAGTCGGGTCGAGAAAAATAAGGTCGGCGTCAGACCCCACCTGGAGAGACCCTTTTCTGGGATACAGACCGAAAATCCGGGCTGGATTTTCACACATGGCCTGTACCAGCCGGGGCAGGGTAATACGACCGCCGTTTACGCCGTCGTGATAGACTACGGAGAGCATGTGTTCCGCCCATGGAGCCCCGAAGCGGGCTTCAAAAATGTTTCCCGACCATTCCGCCGGAGGAGAACTGTCGATGTAACCGGTGGAGGCGCCCCCCTTGCTTTTTTGCGCCGCCTTTAAATTGCATGAGTCGCTGGCCACGGTGTCGATAGCGTGATTGGCCAGACCATGCCACATGGCAGCATTATCCTCCGCCTCTCTTAAGGGAGGTCCCACCTTACCGAGAGGACCTCTTTCCAGTACCGCGTCATTAGTCAGGGACAAATACTGCGGGCACGTCTCCGCGTAAATCTTCTTACCCTCGTTCTTCATCCTTAGCAGAACATCAGGCGCCTCCCGGGCGCTGATATGTACGCAATAGAGAGGACAATCGGTCAATGCCGAATATGTCGCCGCCCGTTGCACTGCTTCCACTTCCAGTATATTGGGCTGGGACGGCAAAAAATACTCCGCAGACACTTTGCCTTCAGCGGTGAATTTATCCACCAGAAAATCTATGCCGTAGCCATTCTCCGGATGAACCATGGCAATGGCGCCTTCGTCGGCGGCGGTGGCCATAGCTTCAAGCATTTTCTGGTCAGGCATCATCATGCCTCTTCTGGGATAGTTCATATACATCTTGAACGAAAGCACGCCGTTCCTGGTCAGCTCAAGTATCTCGGCGGTAACATCGTCCTCAGCCACAAACGCGGCATGAATAGCGAAATCAAGATATGAAATCCGCTCGCCTTCCTCAATATGCGTCTTGATTACATCCGAGGTTTTACCGGAAGTCCCCCAGGATGAAAAATTGCCATAAAACGGGATTATGGTGGTGATACCACCATAGGCTGCCGATATCGAGAATGTGTCGATTTTATCAGCGAATACCGGATGACTATGGGCGTCCACAATACCCGGAAGAACGTATTTACCGGAGGCGTCAATTACATCAGGCGCCTGGAGGTCCTGACCAATCTGTTGCACAATCCCGTTGCCTATCAGGATATCATTGCGGGTAACCCCCTGCCCGTTTACCAGCAGACCGCCCCTGATGACACAATCAGCCTTTGCCATTATTATTCCTCCTGTATCTTTCTAAATCGGCCACCGGCCGGGCCGAACCCCGGTCAGAAAGAACTGTCTTCATACTAAGCGTCTCAGGCAAGTTAACGGATCACTCCGTAAAGCCGGCGATGTCCGGTGATAACGAAACGACTCAGACCAGAGGCCCGGTGCTGTAAAACTCCCAGACCTCTTGAAAAGGGCTGGCCATACTCTCCAGTTTTGTCATTTTTCCGGAGGCAACAGCGATGATTTCATCAATAAGCCGCTTTCCTGCCTCGGTAACAGTTTCGCTCCCTTCGATGATACCGCCAAGGTAGACATCAAAATAGCCTGCTTCCGGGAGACTTTGCGGGTTGCTCAGCGTCTTGATGATGGGTAATACCGGTAGCCCACCGCCCGCCGTATTGATTGTTGAAGTCCGTAATCGGGCACAGACTCCTCCGCCCATGCTGAGTGACATAATCTGAGCGCCTGCGGCCGCCAAACCCACGATGACCAGCTGGGTGGCGGCGGAACCGTCCATGAAGAAAAGCCCCTTCGTGCGCGGTTTCTCCCCCCATTCCAGAACGCCTTTGATAGTCGTGCTGCCGGCCTTCCCGATTCCACCGAGTGATTTTTCTTCGATCGTGCTGATGCCGCCCTTGATGTTACCCGGATTAGGCTGAGAGCGCAGAACGTCGACTTTAGTTCTTTTTATGCGCATTCGCATCTCTTCGACTTTCCGGCACAGGTCCCGGGCAACAATATCGTCAGCCGCTCGTTTGGTGAGGATATGTGTCGCCCCGATGAGTTCCGTGGTCTCAGTGAAGATAGCGCTTCCCCCGTTAGCAATAATGAAATCGGTTGCCTGGCCTACTACCGGATTGCACGCTATGGTGGAGGTGGTATCCGAAGATGTACACTTCATCCCGAGAGTCAAATTGCTGATACTGCAGGA
>CBDUSH010000178.1:0-3391 GCA_965369965.1 uncultured bacterium
GGTCACGAGGTATCGGACTCCGACACTGGGGACAGTAAAAGACGGTAATACCGCAAGTCTGGCAGCCAGCGCCGTCCGGCGCGAGCATCTCATCATCACAGTAGGGACAGAACTGGCGTGTCTTGGGGTCTTCCTGTTCAGACATCACTCCCGACCTCCTTGTTTTCCTTTTTCTTAAGATAATCGTCGATGGCATTGTGCAGCGCCTCGGCGCCCAGGTTTGAGCAGTGGAACTTGTTCTTGGGCAGGCCTTCCAATTCTTCAGCCACCAGCTCCGGGGTTATCTTGCGTGCCTCGTCCAGCGTCATGCCGATAGCCATCTCGCTGACGATACTGGACACGGCGATGGCCGCGCCACAGCCGAAGGTCTTGAATTTGACGTCTTCGAGCCGGTTATCTTTAACTTTAATATAAAAAGACATCATGTCGCCGCACACCGGGTTGCCGACATCGCCGACACCGTCGGCGTTCTCAATTTCCCCGACGTTGCGCGGGTGCATAAAATGGTCCATGACCTTTTCGCTGTATACGGGCATATTAACCGCCTCCTTTGCCTGTTCTGGTGAATTTCGCGTAGAGAGGTGACATCTGGCGCAGCCGGTCAACGGCGGGCGGCATCACATCAAGTACGTAATCCACGTCTTCATCATTATTATCAATCCCGAGGGAAAAAAGAATCGAGCCCTGGGCGAGTTCATGGGATAAGCCCATGGCAATGAGCACGTGAGAAGCTTTCAGAGCGCGCGAGGTACAGGCGGAACCGCTGGCAACGGCAACGCCCTGCATGTTTAAGAGCATAAGCATGGACTCGCCCTCAATAAACCGGACGCAGAAACTGGCGTGTCCGGGGAGCCGGTCATGCGCCGGAAGAGGGACGCCGGTGACGGTAACGTGTTCTATTTTGGCCGGAATCTCCGCCAGGAGGCGGTCACGGAGGGGAGTGAGGCGGCTCAGGCGGTCGGTCATATTGGCGGCGGCCAGTTGGGCGGCTTTGCCCATGCCGACAATGGCCGGGATGTCTTCGGTGCCGGCGCGCCGGCCTCCTTCCTGAATGCCGCCATCGAGCAGAGGCATGATGCGGACGCCTTTTTTCACCCAGAGGGCGGCAGCCCCTTTAGGGCCATAGAACTGGCTGGCCGCCAGACTCAGGGCGTCCACACCCAGGTCGGCGACGTCAACCGGGATGGTGCCGGTGGTAGCTACGGCGTCAGTATGAAAAAGGACGTTGTTTTCTCCGGTGATGCGGGCGATATCGGCGATGGGCTGGAGGGTGCCTATCTCGCTGTTGGCGTGCATGACGGAAACAAGCACGGTATCCGGGCGCAGGCTTTGGCGCACGGCCTCCGGATCAACCCGGCCCTGTCCGTCCACCGGTACCAGGGTTACCTCAAAGCCCCACTTTTCCAGCGTTTTTGCCGAGTGGAGCACCGAAAAATGTTCGATGGCGGAGACGACGACGTGTTTTCCTTTCGCCTGCTGAGCCATCGCCAGACCTTTCAGGGCGAAATTGTTGCTCTCGGTACCGCTGCCGGTGAAGATTATCTCCTCACTCCGGGCGCCAATCAGACCGGCCACCTGGAGCCGGGCATTTTCCATGGCTTCGCGCGGGGCATCTCCCCAATCGTGAAGGCAGGAAGGATTGGCGAAATATTTCCCCAGAAAAGGCATCATTTCATCCGCAATTTCGGGGAGGAGCGGAGTAGTAGCCGCGTTATCGAGATATACCTGTCTCATTCGGACACCTTTACATTAACAGCAGTTTTCCGGCCGGGAACCGGTCAGGATATATTTTCAGCTTTAGCTTCCAGCAAGTTACGTAATTTTACCATCATTTTCTGCTCGCCGTGAGCATGTACCTCAAGCAGTTTGCCGGTATGCGTCATGTAAACCCGGATACCCCAGGCTTTTCCCTGCCAGATTTCCTGCGCCGAGGCGTCAACGACCAGACCGGCGACGTCCTGCTTCAGCCTGCTTAATCGATCTCTCAGTTCTTCATGCTCCGCGAGCCAGTGGCGCAGGGCTGACGCCAGGTCGTTATCGCCATACTCGGCAACGGCGACCACCAGCGCTGTTTCTTCCCGGTGGAAGTGCGCCTGCATGCCGCTGTCAATGGCCAATAAGGACTCCTGCCAGCTGCCCATCGACTGTTTCTGGTCTTCCAACCGGCCGGGCACAAAATCTTCCTGAGCCTGGCCAAGCCCGCGAATGGCAACCACGTCATTGGCGTGCTGGGAAAAGTCCCGGATACCACCGAGAATAATCCGGTGTTCCTCGATTATTTTCTCAATCAGCACCAGAGCCTCGGCCACTTCCATCGATATTCTCCTCAGTCATTTTTCCGGCGAGTCTTGGCCTGCCACACCGGTACTACGAAAAAGCGCTTGCCAGCTTATTTATTGTAGCATAAAACCCGACCCCACGCTTTTGCCGGTGAACGGTACCATCGTTAATTTACGCCTATTATTCCCGTTGATAATATGACATTGGTCACATATCCGGGAGGCAGTTCGGTTATATCATTAATAAATAAGCCGAGGAGGTGGGGCAATGTGGTTTGGAGAAGGCATGGGCTGGTGGGCGATTATCGGCATTCTCTGGATGCTGGTATTCTGGGGAGGAATTATCGCGCTGGTGGTCTGGGTGGTACTAAAACTTACCCGCCACGGCGCCGGGAACGGGCCGAGACGCGACTTCACGGATATCGCCAGAGAACGCTACGCGAAAGGGGAAATCTCAAAAGAGGAGTTTGAGCAGTTAAAAAAGGACCTGAGGTAACTCTCCCGGCAGTGGAGCAGTCGATTCAAGGGGCACTTGACAAATAGAATACCCTATGCCAGTATAGAGTATATTTCCAAGAAGACTTATTGAGTGTCTATCCTAAGGTACGGAAGGAGCAAATCAAGTGTCCGACTCAGATAAAGAGTACCCCTATTCCGATGATAAGGCCGCCCTGCTGGCCAGGATGAAGAAAATAGAAGGGCAAGCCAAGGGTATCCAGCGCATGATCGAGGAAGGCCGGTACTGCATCGACATCGTGCAGCAACTGAGCGCTCTCTGTGCCGCCGCCGACGAGATTTCACTGATGGTTCTGCAGAAACACATCGAAGGGTGCGTCACCGGAGCCATCCGGGCCGAGCATGGCGAGGAGCATATTAAAGAACTGATGGGCGCGATACGGAAAGCGATAAAACGCTAAGAGATGATGGTAAAGAGGCGATTATCCAGGGTATACGGTTTGGAGGCAAACCGAGTTCAGGGCGGAGGAGGTGACCGGTATGTTACGATTTAAGAGTTGCCCCAGATGCAGGGGCGATGTGCTGATAGACAGAGACGTGTACGGATGGTACCAGCAGTGTCTGCAATGCGGATACCAGCGCGACCTGAAGAACAT
>CBDUSH010000179.1:0-3374 GCA_965369965.1 uncultured bacterium
AACGCTAACTTTCCTTCGGTTCTTGTATCTTTAAATAGCGTAAACGCTGACCTTCCTTCGGCTTTTGGTGGCCGGCTCGAACTTGACCGCCCCGTTAATCAGGGCATAGATGGTGAAATCCCTGCCCAGCCCCACGTTGTTACCCGGGAAAATCCGGGTGCCACGCTGGCGGACGATGATTGTCCCCGCGTTAACGGCTTCACCGGCGTATCTCTTCACTCCGAGCATCTTAGGCTTGCTGTCCCGCCCGTTACGACTTGATCCGCCTCCCTTTTTATGCGCCATTCTCGGTCACCTCTTTTTTAGGACGCCGCGTCCTTCTGGCCGGTTTGGCTTCGTCAGCCGCGCCCGGTTCTATTATCTGGTCGATAACCAGTCGGGTCTGCCATTGCCGGTGCCCCGTCTTTTTCCGATAGCGTGTTTTGGGCTTATATTTGAAGACAATTATTTTTTTGTCCTTAAACTCACCTCTGGATGTGGCGGTAACCTTGGCTCCGCTGACGGTCGGTTGCCCGACGGTCACTTTATCTCCCTCGGCCAGCAGCAGCACCTTATCCAACTCAATGGTCTCTCCTTCGGCTGCCACAAGACGCTCCACGTCAACTATCTGGCCTGGAGCGACTTTATATTGTTTCCCACCGGTTTCAATTATCGCGTAAATATTGCACCCCCAAACTATGGCATTATAGCAGTTACCCTGCCTGAGTGTCAAACAACCCCTCAAAAGGGTCCCTGCCGGGCTGATTCTATTTCCAGGCAAGCAGTAAGATGGATAACCGGCGGAGGTTAGCCGCTAAAAATGCGCTGTGTTTGATGGTATTTACTCAGGGCAATTGTCTGGTATAATGGTCTTACAAGAGTCTTCATTATGGCGGAATTGGAGCCGGTAGAATATCGGCAGCCCGCCGGAATACTGAACAGGTATATTACGGGGGTATTGATGGCTAAAATAAAGATATTGATGGTGGATGATCATGCCATTATGAGAGATGGCATACGTGCTTTGCTCGATCTTCAGGAAGACATGGAGATAATAGGCGAGGCGGCGGACGGTAACGAGGCCATTGAAAAAGCGATTAAACTCAAACCTGAAGTTATCATCATGGACCTGGCCATTCCGGGACTGGATGGCCTGGAGGCTACCCGCCGCATAATGAAAAAGATGCCTCAAACCAAGATATTGGTCTTGACCCAGCACGACAATAAGGAATACATCGTGGCCGCTATCAAAGCCGGGGTGGCTGGTTACGTCCCCAAGAGGGCCTTGGGCAAAGAGCTGGTTTCGGCTATCTATGCGATATGCAAAGGCGATTCGTTTCTGTATCCTTCGGTGGCGGCGGCTCTGATTGAGAGCTACCGCCGGCAGATTGACGAGGAACCTTATGACCGCCTGACATCAAGAGAGAGAGAGGTGCTCAAGCTTATCGCCGAAGGAAACTCAAGTCGGGAGATTGCTGAAAGACTCTATATAAGTCTGAAAACGGTGATGGGACACCGGACAAAAGTGATGGGGAAGTTGGGGATACATAATCGTACCGAACTCATCAAATACGCCCTGCGCAAGGGGCTGGTAAGCATGGATTAATCAGCATCGCGGCTGATCATCCGGAAACGGTTTTCGTGTTCTCTCCGGGTGATTTGCCCTGTCGCTGATACCATAATTCAGTCACCTTTGTTTTTAGTTCCTCCAAGCGGCAATCGGTATCAATGACTTCGTCGGCGTATTTTATCCGTTCCTCTGAAGTCAGTTGTGAGCCGGTCCTGGCTAATGCTTCGGCTCTGGAAAATCCCGGTTTTTCACTGAGGCGTTTCAGCACCGTCGCTTCGGAGGCAACCGTCACCCAGACTTCGTCGACCAGTGAAAAGGCGTCGGTCTCCACCAGGAGGGGTACTTCAAGCACCAGGATGTCTACCTTTTGTCGCCGGTAATCTTCGATCCGGGTGGTTATCCGTTGATAAATCAGTGGGTGCATGAGTCGGTCCAGGCGCGCCCGCAGTGCCGGGTTGCTAAAAACCAGCCTGCCCAGTCGGGCGCGGTCAACCGTCCCGTTTTGGCGGATAACCCGCTTGTCGAAAACCGCCGCCAGTTCCACCTGTACCTTGAGGTCGCTATCCAGTATCTGGTGACCGATAGTGTCCGCGTCAATCACCACCGCACCCATGTCGGCCAGAAACCCGGCGACGGTGGTCTTGCCACTGCCAATTCCGCCAGTAAGCCCAATAATCTTCATGCTGCGACGCACCCTTGGATTCCTGAAGTTCCCTCACGGCGAACGCGAATTGCCGGTCGAGTGCGGTGGCAAAGCCGGGATGTTCCCGACCGTGGCGGCGACGATTTCCGGTACGTCCGGGCGTAGCTCGATACGCTGTTAGTGGTGAAACCTGACATTTTCGCTCTTCCGTTACCTTCCTCCGGGGATTGTTTTTTGTATACTATACAACCTGTTCATGCGGTATGCAATAACCACAAATCGTTGTCCCTGCATGGTTTCCGAACAGTTGGCATAAATATTCTCGATAGGCCGAAAAACAATCACTGTCGCCCCCGGTCATAAAATGCAAACTGCTTAAATGTTAGAAGTGTTGCGCCCTCAGATCAGAGACTTTTCTGTAGGCTCAAATAGTTGCGGAACGTGGGAAGCAGAGCCTCAGGGTAGTATCCTGGAAAAACCCGTAAGCTGTGAGGCTGTAAGGAAAGTTTTGAAACATTAGGAATAACAAAGCGCCAGAATGTAACATTTAAGAAAATGAAAATAATAAGGAAAGTTGATCCCGGATCAGCGGAGTTTTCATCTTACTGGAATGTTTCCGGATCTTCTATTACTCAACGACCATTTAATACACCGGGCACAAGTTACCCGGCGTATTTTCTCAAGGCTTCGGGTATACTAAGCGCTATTAATTATCTTGGTGTTCCCCTGCCGTTTTCTCCTCCTTACCTTCATGTGCTAGACGGAACTGCCGTATTGACTTGCCAATGGCGCCACCCACCTGCGGTAGTTTTCCCACCCCGAAAACAATGATGATTATTAGCAGTATCAGTCCAATCTCCAACAGACCCAATCTAAATGGCATGGGTCACCTCCCTGCACAGCACTTATAGCTTATCACGGAGCTTAGCCGTCTTATATAGCTCCGGGATCTACCCATTACACCACTCCTCTTCCTCTGAATAACCTCAGGATCTGATTTGCACCCCGTATTCTCACTCTCCTGTCCACTGGCGAGAAGGCAAAGCCGACAAGGGAAGGCTTGATGGTATAGAGGCCGTCAGGCAGTCCCGAGAATATGAAATTACCGGCCGCGCCCGTCACCGCTGGTCATGTTTACGGGCCTTTCCAGTGTCATCTGTACCTCCGGTATACGCAGGGCGC
>CBDUSH010000180.1:0-3323 GCA_965369965.1 uncultured bacterium
GACCGACGCCGCCTGAAAAGCGGGAAACCGGCACCGATATTGCCTTTCGGGGAGTTATGTGGCACTATCAGACAGGGGGGTACGCTTCATGGTAGTAAACGATGCCGGAAAACTGGTGACACTGCTGAGCTATCTGATTGAGCACAACAATGAGCATGGTGAGGAGTTGATACAACTGGCGGGAAAGGCAAGAGGAGTCGCCGGGGAGGTTGCCCGCGACCACCTGCTGGAAGCCGCTCAATTGATGGAAAAATCAACTGATTCTCTGGTCAAAGCCCTGGCGGAATTGAACCGGAGTTAGGCGGGAGGAGCCCCATGTGTTTATCTAAAGCGCGGTTCCGTGAAGAGACGACGGGTGAACCCATTATGGAAGATATCGCTAAAATACGAGTCGAAGGAAACCGGGTAATCCTGAGTTCACTTTTCGGTGAAGAAAAAACGGTTGAGGCTAATATCGAGGAGATTGATTTTACCCGCAGCGGTATTATCCTCGGTAGAAATTAGACGGCTTTCCCGGATATTGCTAAACCCTAACGCTGGTCGCTGACCGGCTTATCTCTTGTTTGCCGGGTAATCCGGCTATCGCACTTCGCCGGTGGGCAGTGGATAGGAGGGAAACATCGGCCTGGGTTGTATCCGCAGCTCTTCGAGCGACTTATTCCATAATTTCTCTAAAGACGCCCTCAGTTGCCGGTGTTCTTCTTCGGTCAGCACCGGCATTATCTTGTGGATAGCTTCCATTTTCATGGCATTACGAGCCGCTTGCCGTCCCTTTTCCGTCATCTCGACTCTTATCATGTTCTTCCGTTTAAGGTCCTTGACCCGCCTGATAAGCCCGTCCCGCTCCATTCTTTTCAGGAAATCAGAAATTGTGTGCGCTTCCCGGAAAACCCACCGTGATATTTCCGCCGGTGTTGCTTTGTCGCCAAGTTTCTCCAGAACAACCAGCACCGTGCTTTGCCGGATGGTGATGCCGTGCGCGTGCAAATCTTTCGCTCTGTTTCGTATTAGCGCGTCTCTTGTTCGTCCCAGAATAAGCCAGGTCTTGAAATCTTCATCTTCCCATATACGTTCCGCCATGTTCACCTCCCTTTCCCTTGTTGATAACTACCATATTTTTTAAAAACTAATATCCGTCGCCCGCCCATTATATATTTTATCAGAATATGCAATTAATTCCAATGCTTCCAGCGACGGAATCTGTCACGTTTGTTGAACACCGGATAATCAAAGAAACGCCGTTTTAACTTAATGGCAGGCTAACCGTAAAGACTATCGCTTCTGATTATCCGGTACAGGAAAACGTCATGGCCCGAATTTAATGCAAGTTAAATCCGAAATTTCCGCGTTAAATCAGGCTGACCGGCTTCTTTCAGGGCAGGGCGGCAATGATTGTGTATCGGCACCGGCCCGGGCACGGCCAGCCGGCGGCTATACCACGTCCTGCCTTTTCAAGAGGAGACCGGCCTCTACCGGGAGGACGATACCGGTAACCCATCTTGCCTCGTCACTGGCCAGGTAAACGGCCGCCCAGCCCACATCCCAGGCGGTCCCCTCGGTTTCCAGCACCGTCGCCAGACGCCGCCGTTTTCGCAACTCTTCGGTCATTCCGCCGGCCACCATGGGGGTGAAAATGGTTCCGGGCAGGATGCAGTTAACCCGCACATTATCCCGCCCGTGAGATACCGCCATAGCCTGTGTCAAGGCGATAACGCCCCCTTTTGACGTTGAGTAAGCCACCGCAACCCGGGGTCTGAGCGCGGCAGTCGAAGCTATGTTGATAATCGAGCCGCCGCCACCGGCAATCATGCGCGGAACGGCAAACCGGCTGGTCAATACCACGCTTTTGAGGTTTACCGACAACACCTTGTCCCATTCGTCCAGGTCAATATCGACCACGTCGCCCTTGCTTTCGATGCCGACGTTATTATGCAGTATGTCCAGTCGACCGTACCGTTCCATCGCCGCTGCTACCATTGCCCGGCAGTCTTCCGCCCTGGTCACGTCAGCCGCGAAAAGGCTGGCTTCGGCGCCTTCGGATTTAATGGCTTCAAGGGTCTCCCCTATCCGCTCCGGGACGCTATCGACGAGCAACACTTTGGCGCCCTCCCTGGCAAAAAGAATCGCCGTCGCTTTACCGTTGCCGATACCGGGGCCGCGTGAACCGGCGCCGGTGACAATGGCCACTTTACCTTCGAGCCGCGGTTTTCGTTCCGTCATACTTGTTTCTCTCCTCCCCGGGGGAATTATCCCGGCAAACCCATTCTACCCTTTTTCCAGACCCGGGTTAACCCCCGCGCCATTTTACTTAACCGGAAAAACCGGGCACCGGCAGCCGCCTTCCCGACCGTGAAGAAAAAAGGATTTTTGAAATTTTCTTTCCGATGGCTGCGTCGTCCGGTCTGCCGGCAGCGGACACGGGACAGCCGGGCAGGCAGAACGCGCCGGCCATGCCGGAATGAAGATTCTTTGGGCCGGTAAGAAGTTTATTTCAGGATACTGTCCGCCAGAGACACTCCGTATTCGGATGACAGTTTCTGCAATTCGTTCACCGTGGCCGGAGGGAGTGGAATGCCTTCTTTTTCCCTCCGCTGCTGGTTACGCACTTCTATTTCACCGGGCAGGAACACCTCGTTTACGCCTTTTGCCCGGGGTAATGACTTTATGTCCCGTATCATCGCGTCCATACGGCTTTTGAATTCGCTGACATCGGCAAAACGGCGAATATCAATGGCGCCCATCATTTGCCCCACGTTCTGCGGGCGCTCCAGGTTATTATAGAGGTCTCCCACGTTGGGCCCGCAGTTAGCTCCGGTCAGTATACCCACCAGCACATCAATTACCAGAGAAATACCGGATCCTTTTGGGCCGCCGAAAGGGACAAGCGCCCCCTGCAAAGCCTTGGCCGCATCCGTGGTTACTTCTCCATCCGCGTCAATTGCCCACCCGGTTGGGATAGGCTCCCCCTTCTGCGCGGCCAGAATGATTTTTCCCCACGCGGCGACGCTGGTGGCCATGTCAAGAACGATCGGTAATTCCCGACCGGCGGGAACTGCCACCGAAAGAGGGTTAGTCCCGAAATAAGGCGCCCGGCTGCCCCACGGAGCTACCGTGGCATACGAGTTCGCCAGTACCATGCCGATCATGTCCTGCTCCAGGGCTTTCATCGAGAAAAAAGCCGTCGCCCCGAAGTGGGTAGAGTTGCGTATGCCGACTAAAGCGACGCCGCTTTCCCTGGCCTTGGCCATGACCAGTTCCATTGCCCTCCCCGCCACCACCTGCCCGCTGCCGTTATCCCCGTCCAGCAGAGCCATCGCCGGCGT
>CBDUSH010000181.1:0-3288 GCA_965369965.1 uncultured bacterium
GGAATATTGGTGGGGTAGTGGTGAGCCTGCTGACGGGGCCGCCCGTTTCCCCGCCGGATACCCGAATCTACCGGTCTGCGGCTGAAACCATCGACCGGAAATTTGACGCCGTATTTGTCACCAATGAAACGGCGCTGCATATCTCCACTGCCATCGCCTTTGCCGAGAGGGGCAGCCACCTGTTTCTGGAAAAACCGGTTTCGGACAGCCTGGAGGGTATCGATAAATTGACGGGTCTGGTGAAAAAGAATAACCTTAAAGTCATGGTAGGCTACAACATGAGGTTTCATCCCGTGGTCAAAGCCGGGAAAGACCTGGTACGGGAGGGCCGGATCGGCCCCATAATCTCGGCCCGGATAGCCGCCGGGCAATATTTGCCGGACTGGCATCCCGGTGAGGACTACCGGCGCTCTTACAGCGCCAGCTGGGAAAGGGGCGGTGGCGTGATACTGGACCTGAGCCACGAACTAGACTACGCTCGCTGGTTTTTCGGGGACGCCAGCCGGGTATTTTCCCTGAGCGGTCGGCGAAGCAGCCTCGAAATCGAAACGGAGGATAACGCTGAAATCCTCCTCGAATTCAAGGGCGGCACCTGGTGCCAGATTCACCTGGACTACCTCCAGAGGCCTCCGGAGCGTTTATTCAGGCTTGTCGGCAGACAGGGTATAATTGAAGCCGATTTAGTTGCCGGTAAGCTCAGAGTGGCAGAAACGGAAAAAGAAGGCTGGGAAGAGGTCAACACCGATAGTGACCGGAAGACTGATATGTATCTTGAAGAAATAAAGAGCTTCATGGCCTATCTGGACGGTTCAGTAACAGATTCTCCGGTCAGTCTGACCGACGGTATCAAGGTGCTTCAAATCGCCCTGGCGGCTAAAGAGTCAGCCGGAACGGGAGCCTTTGTACCCGTGCCGGGAGACGGTTCGGCATGAAGATAATCGCGGTAATCTGTGCCCGGGGAGGGTCCAGGGGAGTACCGAAAAAGAATATTCGGCCTCTTCTGGGACGGCCCTTGATCGCGCACACCATTGACCTGGCAAAGAAATGCCCGTCCATTGACCGGGTGATCGTTTCCACGGAAGACCCGGAGATAGCCGGCATCGCCGGTGAATATGGCGCCGAGGTTCCCTTTATCAGGCCGGAAGCGCTGGCGCAGGACAGTTCCCCCAAGTTACCCGTTTTACAGCACGCGGTAAATTACCTCCAGTCTCAGGAAAATTACCACCCTGACATCATTGTAGACCTGGACCCTACTTCTCCATTGAGAACCGTGGAAGACGTGGAAACCTGCATCCGCATGGTGCGGGAGGCAGGAACGGATAACGTCTTCAGCGTTACTCAGTCACGCCGCAACCCGTATTTCAATATGGTGGAAGTTGTCGACGGCCGGGTGAAGCTGGTCAAGTCGCTGAACAGGCCGGTTGCCGGGAGGCAGGATGCCCCACCGGTATATGACATGAACGCGTCTATTTATGCCTGGAAACGGGCGGCCCTGATGGACAACGCTACCATTTTCCTGGCCGGTACCCTGATATATGAGATGTCGGAGTGGGCGCTTGATATCGACAGCGAGCTTGATTTTAAGTTCGCCGAGTTTATCCTGTCGAAAAGGGGTAAATAATAATGCTGGAATGCTTCAATGTTAAGGGCAAAGTAATCGTTATCACCGGGGCGCTGGGCCTGCTGGGCTCGGCTTATACCGACGGTTTTGCGCAGGAAGGCGCCCGCGTGGTGGTGGTGGACACGGATGGTGATTTGTGCCTGCAAAAAGCGAGGGATATTACCGGGAAATCCGGCGCCGAATCGTTGGGTATCGGCTGCGATATCACCGACCGGGAGGCGGTCTCAGAGATGGTGGCGCAGGTTATCTCCCGCTTCGGGAAAATCGACGTGCTGATAAATAACGCCGCCCATAAGTCGGAGCGCTTTTTTACTCCGTTTGAGGATTTCCCGGTTGCCGACTGGGAAGAGGTAATGAAAGTAAACGTGACCGGGATGTTTCTCTGCAGCCAGGCGGTGGCCGGCGAAATGAAAAAAAGGCAAAGCGGGAGTATTATCAATATCTCCTCAATATACGGCGTGGTCGCTCCGGACCAGAGAATCTACCCCGAAGCCGGGGATGACAAAGTAAATATTAATACTCCCCTGGTCTATTCAACGAGCAAAGGAGCGGTGATAAGTTTAACCCGTTATCTTGCCGCCTACCTGGCCGGACATGGTATCCGCGTTAACACGGTGACACCGGGAGGCGTTTACCACGGCCAGGACGAAACTTTCGTGGCCAGGTATCGGGAAAAGTGCCCCATGGCAAGGATGGCGACGCCGGAAGAAATATTCCACGCCGTGTACTTCCTCGCCTCGGACGCGGCCGGTTACGTTACCGGACATAATCTGGTCGTTGACGGAGGCTGGACGGCCTGGTGAGAAATACAGTGCGCATAGGCGAACGCTTAGTCGGTGAAGGTGAGCCCTGCCTCATCATTGCCGAGGCCGGGGTGAATCATAACGGCGATTTTGTCCTGGCCAAAAATCTGATTGACGCTGCCCATGAAGCCGGCGCTGATGCGGTCAAGTTTCAGGCTTTCAGGGCGGAGGAGGTCGCCACGGCGCTGGCAAACAAGGCGCTTTATCAAAAAGAGACCACCGGCGCCGATGAGTCCCAGCTTGATATGCTCAAGCGACTGGAACTTACCGGAAACGAATTTGCGGAACTGGCTGAATATTCCCGGGGAAAAGGGCTGATGTTTCTCGCCACTCCGTTCGACAGGCAGAGCGTTGACCTGCTGGATAAACTGGCTGTACCGGCTTTCAAAATTGCTTCCGGGGAGATTACCAACTTTCCCCTGCTCCGCCATATCGCCCGGAAGAAGAAACCGGTAATCCTTTCCACCGGCATGGCAACCCTGGATGAAATCGGAGAATCACTGAAAATAATCAGAAATGAAGGACAGGAAGAGATTATCCTGCTCCATTGTGTCTCCTGCTATCCGGCGCAAATCGCCGATATGAATCTGACGGCCATGCAAACCCTGAAACTCACCTTCGGACTACCCGTTGGCCTCTCGGACCATACCATCGGCGTCACCATACCGGCCGCCGCCGCGGCACTCGGTGCCTGTGTTATTGAGAAGCACTTTACCCTCGATAAGAATCTTTCCGGACCCGACCACCGGGCCTCCCTCGAACCGGATGAATTGAGACAGATGGTGCAGTCGATTCGGGATGTCGAAAAAGCGCTGGGTAATGGCGTAGTAAAACCAACGCCGGAAGAAGAGGCAAATAGAAAGG
>CBDUSH010000182.1:0-3287 GCA_965369965.1 uncultured bacterium
AGCTATAAATTCGTCCTCTAGCTGAGCCGTGCCGTCAGACCGACGGCCGGACGGCGCCACCGCCGCTTCTTTCAATGCTTTTTGCTCTTTACCATCCAGTCTTTAGAGCCTTAGACTTTTAAAATCTTTACCATACAACTTTAGCGCCTTAGACTTTTGAAATCTTTACCATCCAGTCTTTGGGGCCTTCCTGCTCATATTCCCATTGGTACTGCCCCTTATACTCAGCTTCGAACTGATAGCGCAAAGGCTTCGGGTCATGGTCGTTGATGATTTTTAAAGTCTCACCGGGTTTCAGTGAATCCCATGTCTGAAATATCAATTCGTGCCTCTCGAAGGGCATTATCTGCCTTAAATCCAGCTCAACCATCGGTCTTGCCTCCTTTGCGGGGTCTCCCGGCAGGTAATGTTCCGGAAACGCCGTCTTGCCCCGTGTATATTCCTTTTGTTCCCCGGCGTCTACGCCCATTCCTCAGAGAGAATCTCCCCCTGAATACCGACGACGATGGACTTAAGGGGAACTTTTCTGGTCGATGACTCCGCGGCCTGGCGGGCCAGTTGCAACAGTCCGGCACAGCAGGGAACCTGCATCGTCAGGACGGTCAGTGTGTTTATCCGGGCATCTTCCATCCAGGATTTGATTTTCTCGACGTAGATATCCTGGCTTTCATCCAGCTTGGGGCAGGCAATAGCCATCGCTTTACCTTTCAGGTAATCGGGATGGAAACCTCCCATGGCATATGCCACGCAATCGGCCGTCAGCAGCACGTCCGCCCCCTGATAATAAGGCGCCATCGGGGAGATGAGATGCATCTGAACCGGCCACTGGGCTAACTGAGATTCAACCTTGCCGGTGGTGGTTTCCTCCTGGCTGTCCTTCTCCCTGAAATCCATCATCCTCGAACCCGGGCATCCTTCAAAGGCTGTCATTTTACCTCCTCCTTAAGTTTATACTCCGGCTCCAGCCGACTGATTAACGCTTCGTATTTTACGGGTGTATCGCCAAACTCCTCGTCTTTCCGGTTGAATTCTGAAAACAGCTCGCCTATCCGGGTAATAGATAATTTCCGGTCCATCCAGGGATATAATATCTCGTCCTCTTTCTTTATATGCTCGGTAAGCAGCTCCTGATATGCCTTCAGGTGCTCCCCGACGGCCGGGGCATCCCTGTCGGCCAGCCCTTTCAATATCGCCCTGACGTGGCCTCGGCCGTTTTCGTGGTCCTGGTATATCGTCTTGATGATATCCATGTTTTCATCGGCATATTTGAGGAGGATATCTTCTTCCTTGGCATGATGATATTTATCGGCATAGCTGCGGATAAAATCAACGCTGTCGCTGATGACCCCCCTGCCCGCCGCCGATTCCACATCCAGGTTATCAATAATGCCGGGTATCAAAGCGACCAATCTTTTTATCAGAACGTGTTCATCGACCAGTTTTTTCATGGGCGGAGAGTACCCTTTTTGCCTGGCTCCGGCCACCGCCTTGCGTTCCGTCATGGGTATTTCTACTTCCTGCCCCGGATAGATAACACCCGCAATCCGGCCCATCAATATCTCTTCGTCACCGGGCGAAAGATTATGGATATCAATGATATCCTTCAATAAACAGGAGCCGATACTGCAGGGAGCGCAGCCGATATTATAATCATTGAGGATATTTTCTACTGCCGGGAACTGATTTATGACTCCCTTTATACCCTGGTTCAAATATTCCTGCATTTGCCTTCTCCGTTAAATTGCTTCTTTTAAAGTTTTGCCCTTCTCCCGCCGGCCGGGGGTTACCGTAAAGTTTTGACTTTCTTCCGCTTACCGGAGATTACTGTTTAAAACTTGTTTCGATGAAGCGACCCCTCCGCAACTACCCCCTCGTTTATACCGCCACCAGTTCCTTGATTTCGGGTACTTCTTCCCTGACCACTCTTTCCACTCCCATCTTCAGGGTCATGCCTGACATCGGACAACCGCCGCAGGCACCGATAAGCCTCACCGTGACCACGCCGTCCTTAACGTCGACCAGTTCCACATCACCCCCGTCGGCTTGTAAAGCCGGCCTCGCTTTCTCCAGAGCTGCCGCAACTTTCTCTCTCATTTTTCTACCTCCTTACTTATGACCGGTCTTAATCTTTTTTTAAATTTAAAGATATTTTTCCGAACCGTCACTGCCACTGTACTATAGCCCGCCACCGGGGGATACGACTTTTGTCGTAAAAGACTGGGCATCCGGTGCTTACTATGGTAGGATTTTAAAATCACTACCTGTTTCACGGGGGACTCCGAGATGACTTCACCGGCTGCTTCCTGGAGGCAATTGCCTTATTTCACCGGACTGGATGCCGAAGACCTGAAGCGATTGGCCGGCGAAGTACTGGAACGCTCCTTTGCCCGGGGGGAAATCCTGTTCCTGGCCGGCGAACCCTGCCGGGGCCTGTACGTGGTCAAGTCAGGGCGAGTCCGCATCTTCAAGAGTTCCCCGAAAGGGAGAGAACAGGTATTACTTATTGCCCATCCGGGGGACAGTTTCAATGACGTCCCCGTGTTTGACGGCGGCCCCAACCCGGCCAGCGCTTCCGCCATGGAGCCTTCGGTTGTCTATATCATACTCAAGGAATCGTTACTGCCCCTGGTGGCTGATTGCCCGGCGGCGCAGGAGGTCATCCGGATGTTTGCCGCCCGCTTACGCTATCTGACCACGGTGGTCGAGGATTTTTCCTTTCTCAGTGTGGTCAACCGTTTAGCCAAAATGCTGCTGGACCTGGCCACCGCCGAGGGAGGCCCGGCTCCCATACCCCGCCTGACCCAGGACGAAATGGCGGCCATGGTCGGCTCGGTCCGCGACGTTATCGGCCGGGCGCTCAAGACGCTGGAAAGGACCGGCGCCATAAAGATTGAAGGGCAACGCATCATGGTGACAGACCCGGGGAAACTGAAAAGAATGACCTGAGTTTACGATAAAAGTCGTATCATTCCGGCCGGCTGCCGGCTAAAATAACCAGTGGAAGGTGGAAGATTGCATGGGGGTAGACACTGAAAATGGCGCTACCTGAAATAGACCTCGATAAGTGTACCGGCTGCGGAGACTGTATTGGACTGTGCCCCGGAGGCGTGATTTCCCTGGCGAATGACAAAGTGACCATAACCAGACCCGACGAGTGCAGCTACTGCACCGACTGTGAGTTTTATTGTCCATCCGGGGCTATCCGGTGTCCCTTCGAGATAGTCCTGACCGTGACCGACGCCGCCTGAAAAGCGGGAAACCGGCACCGATATTGCCTTTCGGGGAGT
>CBDUSH010000183.1:0-3241 GCA_965369965.1 uncultured bacterium
GACCTGCTTGTCGTCTCCTTTTTCGACGCCCTGTGCTATGGAAACCAGTAATTCCACCATTCTTTTACCTCCGTTTGCTACTTAATGAGTCCCGATATATTTACCAATCAGGTCAACTGTTCCCACCACGTTTAATTTGTGGAAAAACAAGGAGAATCGATCTTCCAGTGCCTGCCCTATTGCCTCGAGATTTTCAGCCGGTATATTCCAGATTTCTCGCTTGAAATCACCCATTGCCTTCTTCCTGGTCTTGTAAAGGAACTGTTCTTCGGTCTCGCCTTCTTTTCTTTCGCCGGCGTATTTTTCTAAGAGGTGCCCGTAGATATCTTTTAACAGTTCCGCCGGGAAATGGGGGCTATCAT
Organism: uncultured bacterium; assembly: GCA_965369965.1. Lineage (GTDB taxonomy): Bacteria > Chloroflexota > Dehalococcoidia > Dehalococcoidales > RBG-16-60-22 > JACZSH01. The sequence continues at coordinate 363 of CBDUSH010000183.1, forward strand.
AGATAAGGTTCTGAAATCCCGTCGCCAGGTGCACCTCCAGGGTATTCGTCTTCGGGAACATATTAAAAGCATCATCCGGCAGAGTCGAAGCTCCGTGCTGCACGGCGCCCCCCATCCCGTACTTGTCCCGGGCCAACCGTGAGAGGTTTTCCAACGTCTGAAAATCCAGTTTTACCTCGGCAATAGAGCCGTCCGGCAGCACTACGCCGCCGTGTGAAGTCCCCGTCTGCACACTGATTTTAGAAATCCCGACCACCCCAACCCCCAAACGGTTGAGATATCCGGTCATAAATGCCTGCAGGTCTTCCACGGTGCTGTTACCTTTACCTATCTCCCCGATTTCTCCACCCACCGAAACGGTCACCCCTTTCGGTTCGATACTGCGTATCAGCCGGGTCATATCGGCGGTCACCTGGCTGTTCTTTTCCTGCTGCTCCACCAGGGTATCCCGTCCCAAGTCCACCACGGTAGAAGCATCGATATCTATATTTAAAAAACCGGCTCCGACCGCCTCCCGGATAAGTGTCTCCATTGCCGACAGCTCTTTTTCCGGTTCCGTGCCGTACTTACTCCGATTAACCTGAAAGTGGTCTCCCTGGATAAAAACCGGTCCCTGGTAACCTTCTTTAATCGCCGCCGCCAGAATACATACCGCGTATTCGTCCGGCCGTTGCCCGGTGTAGCCAATCTCAGAGCGGGCAATCTCAAAAATAAAGGCGCCAACGGCGTCCTTCATCGCCGCTCTGAATATAGCCCTGGCTACAACGTAAGTAAGTCCGCGGATATTTATTGCCGGCACAGTGATGCCGTGGTAAAGCCCCTGGCCGGCGGCCTCGTACAAGCCCTGGATGCTGGCCGGGTAAATTCCCTGATGCGTGGCTCGCTGCCTAATTTCCTGGCGGCTTCTCCCTTTAATCCCCCCATCAGTCTCAAATACCGCCTTTTCCACCAGGGAATCAATACTATCCGGTTGTGCTTTCATGTTACCCCTCGACTTGCCGTTCATTACCCGAAGCCATCCGGCTCCGGTTTCTCTTACAAGATAGTCCGGCGACCGTTGTACCTTTCCTTGTCGTACTCCGTATCTACGTTCACAAAGTTTGTCTTGCCGATGACTCTGGATAGTGGTACGGACGTAACCCGGCCGTTCCGGTAACAGACCATATTCCCGTAATCATTATTGGTTATCAGGTCAACCGCGGCGATACCGAAATAGCGGCCCATTCTTCGGTCATAGGCACAAGGCGCGCCGCCCCTTTGCAGATGACTGAGGACGACACTTCGGCAATCCAGTTGTGTATTAGCCGCGATTTCATTGGCCAAATATTCACCGATGCCACCCAGAGCCTTATGACCAAAGCTGTCCACGCCTTTAACCCTTACAAATTCAGTCCCTCCCACCGGTTTGGCGCCCTCGGCGATCAGAACAATATCATACCGTGCTCCGGCCTTTCTCCCTTCCAGAACCAGTTCATTCACCCTCTCCATCGAAAAATCGTACTCCGGAATTAGTATAATATAAGCCCCGCTGGATTCTCCTCCCTCCAAAGCCAGCCAACCGGCGTGCCTCCCCATTGTCTCCACCACAAATATTCTCTGGTGAGATCCGGCCGTAGTCCTCAGCCGATCCACTTCCTCAGTGATAACGCTAACCGCCGTCTCGAAACCCAGGGTATAATCAGTTTCGGCAAGGTCCTTGTCAATTGTCTTGGGAATGCCAATGACGTTGACTCCGGCTTTGCTTAGTTTGAACGCCACCCCCAGTGTATCGTCTCCGCCAACAGCTATTATCACCTCCAACCCAAATTTTTCAATATTATCCAACACGGTCTTCGATTGGTCGTTCTCCTGATTATAGGGATTGGTGCGCGAGGTTCCCAGAAAGGTTCCGCCGTACCTGTCCCATGTCCGGACTTTCTCCTGACTCAACGGGATTATGTTTTTCCCGGCATCAGGACCGACCGAATCAGCGTCAATCAAGCCACTCCACCCGTTCCTGATCCCCATGACCTGATACTGGACACCCCTTCCCCCTTCCAGACGCTCGCTCAGCGCTGTCTTGACCACCCATTTTATGGCCGGATTCAGTCCGGCGCAATCTCCGCCGCCGGTTAAAATTCCTATCCTAGTTTTTTTCATAACCCTGCCGTAAATTATAGGGTCACTGACTGCCAATGTCAACGTAAATCAACTTCAAATTAGCCTCAGACGTCGAACCGGCACCGCCGATACCCATTATTTACCCTTCCGACGGTGATATACTAGTTGGCGGCTTCCGTACCGGTTGTTAATTAGAGTCGGTTGGACTATTATCATGAGAGAGGTGACACTGGATGCTCATACTGGGACATGCCGGCCTCACTCTGGGGGTGGCGGCATTATTAAGCGGCGTTCTTGGTAGCATTCTTTCCCAAACGCCAGAGAATAACCCCGGACAACCGATTGAAAAAGTGGCCACGAGACCACTTCAGAGTCGAACACGCCCGGCGGCGTGGTTTGCTTCTTTAGCCAGTCGAATCGATATCAGGTTCCTGCTCCTCGGTTCGCTACTGCCCGATATCATTGACAAGCCGATAGGCCAGTTACTGTTCCGGGATACTTTCAGTAATGGCCGGATTTTCAGCCATACGCTGCTTTTTTTCATCCTCGTCACCATAACCGGAATTTATCTCTTCCGCGCCGGAGGTAAAAATTGGCTCTCGGCTATCGCCTTCGGCGTTTTTACCCATCTTGTCTTCGACCAGATCTGGAACATCCCCAAAACCCTGCTCTGGCCGCTCTACGGTTTTGCTTTTGATAAAATTAACCTTAGCGGGTGGACAGGCGGCCTGTTTTATGCCTTACTGCACAATCCCGAGGTTTATCTTCCGGAACTTATC
>CBDUSH010000184.1:0-3226 GCA_965369965.1 uncultured bacterium
GGAACCCGTGACAATGAGCTGACGGCCCATCACGCCCCGGCGGCAATAATGAAAATTACCCGGATAAAAAAGGAACCTTTGCCGACTGGCAAAGGTTCCTTTAAAAATACTCCGGCGCCTTGACGATTCGTGTTCTTTAAGTAATCCTCTATCCTGCCCGCGGGGATAACTCCTTTATTTTAGTGAGCATGCACTTCAATGGAACCAGGTATGGGCAGCTTATCGGGATTGGGTACGCCTTTCTCATTCACGTCAACTTTTTCGGTGAGAATCTCAAATTCGCCTTCACCATTAACGTTATGACAGGTAAAGCAATTGCCTCCGTAGTGCAGCTTGAAATACTGGCTGCCCATATGAGCCGGGTGCACGATATCCCGTAGAGCCAGAGGAGCGACCACTCCCATGCCCGCCCGATCACCGGTGCCCGGAGCATGACATTGAAGGCACGTCTGTACATTCACCTCTTCGGTTACCGCCAGGGAAGTACCGTCCGGGGCTACACTCGGGTGCTCGCGCCCTCTGGCTTCAACACGCTCATGTGCTTCATAGGCCAGTGTGTATTTACCGGTGGCCGGATCCGCCAGTACATGACAGGCCGGACAACCGCGGCTTTGTTGTTCCAGGGCGGGAAAGGGGATTGATGCCGCCAGAGCGCCGGCTGCCTCAAGTGAGGCTGCCTGCTCCTCATCCAATCCGGGGCCAATCGGTCCTTGAGGTCCCGCCGGCCCTGCCGGCCCTGCCGACCCTGGCTGGCCGATAGCTCCCTGGCAGGCTGCCAGTAATAGTAATCCGGCCAGGAGCAAACTAACTACACCTAATTTCTTCATAAAACCAGTACCCCCTTATTTCTCTGGAAGCACTGTAACACAGCCCGCGATCAACTATCATCGTCTTTACTGATGATACCGGATACACAGAAGTATGTATTTGTACCGGGCAGGGCTTTATAAAAAAGGCTTTGCCGTCTCAGCGGATAATTCTGATGACCAGCAGAATCAGGGGAGGAATTATTAAAGACGAAAACAGGATTACCGGAAGGCTTGCCCCGGCAATGCCGGTAATCACCGCAATCACATTAGCGGCCACCACATAAAAGAGAATGTCTTTCTTGCTGCCCATCGCATCCCCCGGGGGTTCCATTTAAACACAGTGTTACCGGCTCTGAATAAGTGTAGCACTTTTGAGACGGCGTTACCGGCAAACCGGTAACCGGGCTTCAAACGCCGCCCGCCGCTTCCTAAATTCGCTCCGCTGGTGTATAATGTTCATAGTGAACCTTATGTATTGTCTTTCGAGCTATTTCCACCTTCATCGCCTCAGAAAAGAAAGCTTATACCGTTGAAGCTGACGGCCTTCCGTTAGCGAGAGACCCGGTATCATACAGCCCCCCCACCCATTACCCCGGCCATTCATGACCAGCCTCTTTGCGGCGTTTGTCCTGTTGGGTACCGTCGCGGCAGTAATGACAGAGCCGCCGGCAGCAATAAACTGAATACGAATTAACATGAATAGATAAAGGCAGGATTACACCATATATGAACTATCGCACTGACATCAGAAACATCGCCATTATCGCCCACGTTGATCACGGCAAGACCACCCTGGTGGACGCCATGCTCAAGCAGAGCAAGGTTTTCCGGGATAACCAGGCGGTAGGCGACCTGATCATGGACAGTAATACCCTTGAACGGGAAAAGGGGATTACCATCATGGCCAAGAACACGGCCGTAGTCTACCGGGACGTGAAAATCAATATCATCGATACCCCCGGCCATGCCGATTTCAGCGGTGAGGTGGAGCGGGTCATAAACATGGCCGACGGCTGCCTGCTGCTGGTGGATTCCGTCGAAGGGCCGATGCCCCAGACAAAATTTGTGCTGCGCCACGCCCTGCAAAGAGGCTTGAAAATCATCGTCGTCATCAACAAGATAGACCGGGCTGCTTCGCGCATTCCGGAAGTAATCGAGCTTATCCATGACCTGTTCCTGGAACTGGCCACCGACGCCGACCATCTTGATTTTCAGGTTCTGTATACCAGCGCCAGGGAAGGTATCGCCGTCACCGAACCGAACATGCCCGGCAAAGATATCAGCCCGCTTTTTGATTGTATCCTGGCTAACGTGCCGCCTCCCCGTATTGAAAGCGGGCCGTTTCAGATGCTGGTTTCCAATCTGGACTATGACAGCTACAAGGGACGCATCGCCATCGGCCGTATCTGGCGGGGCAAGGTGTCTCCCCGTGATACCGTCGTCACGATAAACGCGGACGGAAATACGGATTATCATGAGGTCGCCGAGGTATTTACCTATCTCGGACTGAAACGCCTGAAGGCAGACTCGGTTGAGGCGGGCGACGTCGTCGCCGTGACCGGCATTGACCAGGTCAGCATCGGGGACACTATCGCCAGTCCGGAACAGCCCGAACCCCTGCCCCGCATCGAGATTAGCGAACCGACGGTAGAAATGACCTTCGGTGTCAACACTTCGCCGATGGGTGGCCGGGAGGGACGCTTTTGCACCACGCGGCAGTTACGGGAGCGGCTTTATAAGGAACTGGAAACCAATCTCAGCCTCCGGGTGCAGGATACGGACAGCCCGGACACCTTCCTGGTCAAAGGAAGAGGGGAATTGCACCTGGCCATCTTCATCGAGACCATGCGCCGCGAGGGCTACGAATTCGAAGTCTCCAAACCGGAAGCGATTACTAAAATAATTAACGGCCGGAAGGTTGAGCCGGTGGAAGTGCTTACCATTGATACCGCCAATGAATATATCGGGGTCCTGACCGAGATGCTGAGCAATCGGCAGGCCCGCATGATTGATATGCACAATGACGGCCGGGATAATGTGCGTCTGGTATTTGAGATACCTACCAAGGGCCTCCTTGGTTTCCGCAGTTCTTTTCTCATCTCCACCCGCGGAGACAGTATCATGAACTCCATATTTCTGGATTATCAACCCTGGCGGGGGGAAATTATCTCCACCCGCAACGGGGTGCTGGTCGCCTCGGAGCCGGGCGGCGCGCTTACCTATGGCCTGAGCAACGCCCAGAAGCGCGGGCTGACTTTTATTGAACCGGGCACCCGGGTCTACGAAGGTATGATTGTGGGGTTGAATTCACGGATACAGGACATTCCGGTTAACGTCTGCCGGGAAAAACAGAAAACCAATATCCGCTCGTCCACGTCGGATATAAGCGTCAAACTGACGCCGCCCCTGAAAATGAG
>CBDUSH010000185.1:0-3220 GCA_965369965.1 uncultured bacterium
AAAGCCTCGGCGGTGATGTAGTTGGAGGCGTCACTGGCCAGAAAGATGGCCGCCCCGATGAAGTCTTCCGGGGTACCCCAGCGGCGCACCGGGGTCCGGCTGAGGACGAACTCATCCAGGCCGGGGAAGTCCCGGCGTGCCGATTTGGTCAAATCGGTATCAATCCAGCCGGGCAGGATGGCGTTTACCTGGATGTTGTCCTTTGTCCAGGCCAGCGCCAGAGAGGCGGTCAGGGAGACCATGGCGGCCTTGCTGCAGGCGTAGACGGGTACTTTGGCCAGGCCGAAGAGCGAGGTCATGGAACCGACGTTGATAATCTTGCCGCCTCCGGCGGCTTTCATCAGGGGGTAGACCTCCCGGGCGCAGAGGAAAGCGCCGCGCAGGTTGACGTTCATTATCCAGTCCCACTCGGCGACGGTGTACTCCTCGGGCTGGCGGCGGATATTTACGCCGGCGTTATTGACCAGGATATTGACTTTGCCGAATTCGGAGACCGCCCTGGCGACACCGGCCTGGACGCTGTCTTCCCGGGCAACGTCCATGTTCACGCCCAGTACGCGCACACCGAACCGCTCCGTGATGTCCTGTGCCGCCTTAGCCGTTTTGTCCTCATTCCGGGCGGCGATGACGATATCGCAGCCGGCGGAGGCCAGGCCATCGGCAATCCCCTTGCCGATGCCGCCATTGCCGCCGGTGACGATGGCTACTTTACCTTTCAGGTTAAATAAATCTTTCACTAGATTTGCCTCCCGATATTTATCTTTAATTTTACCCCTTGCCGCTGGCATTATATCATTTTTAAAGGTTGCCTTCACCAGCCGCTTAACCCACCCGGCGCCTGTCCGGGGCAGGCTTACCGGTAGTCCGGGGTGGTAGCCGGATAGTCAGTCTGAGACGGCGAGCGGGACTGCTTGAGCCTCAGCGTCATGACGACTGCCAGAAAACTGGCCGCGGCGGCGATGGAAAAGGCGAGCTGGTAGCTCTGGGTGATGTCAAAGAGTCTGCCGGCCGCCCAGGCGCCGATGGCGCCGCCGAAGGTGGCGCCGAATACGACCATGCCGACCAGAACGGCCACCGACCGCAGCCCGAAATAGCGTCCGATGAGCACCGGCATTTGCGGTACCTCTCCCCCGTAAGCGAACCCGAAGACGATGGCAAAAGCGTAAAACATCCAGAGGTCACGGCTGAAGATGAGCCAGACCATGGTGATCATCAGTATCGTGCAGCAAATCAGCAGGGCGTTATGACTGCCGATGCGGTCGGAAGCGGTACCCATCAGCAGTCGTCCGATCAGGCTGCCGGCGCCGACGATGCTGATGAAAGTGGCCGCGATGAATGAAGGCGTCCCCATATCGGTGGCGTAATTTACCAGGTGCACCATAACCATTTGCAGGCAGAAATTGAACAGAAAATAAATGGCGATAAGCATCCACAACTGCCGGTGGCGGAGGGCGGTTCCGGCGGTCATCCCGGATTCCGGAGCCGGAAGCCCGGCAGTTTTTTTATTACCGGCGTTTACGGATGCCGCCGAACCGTTTTCGTCGTAAGTGAGGCGTTCTCTTTCTCCCGGGTTACGCCGCAGAAAAAGAGAAGCCGGCGTCATGATTGCCCATGCGGCCAGGCCGATGATTAAATAGGTTGTCGACCAGTCGTAGGCGGTGATGAGGCGCTCGACGACCGGTATCAGCACCAGAGTGCCCAGGCCGACACCGCTGGAAACAATACCCAGCGCCAGCCCGCGGCGGCGGGTAAACCAGCGGGCGGTGGTGGCGGTGACGGTGATGAAGCCGGCGCTGATGCCGATGCCGACGATAATGCCGTAGGTGAGGTAAAGCTGCCACAGTTCCGTCACCCGGCTGGTCAAAACCAGACCGAGACCGGCGAGAAGGCTGCAAAACACCATTACCCGGGCCGGGCCGGAACGGTCTACCATCCAGCCCATGACTATGGCAAAGACGCCGTTGGAAATCATGAACAGGGAGTGGACGCCTGAGGTGGCGGCACGACTCCATCCGAACTCGGCGATGAGATGTTTGAAGAATATGCCGTAGCTGTACATGATACCGGCCTGCAGGGTCATGATGACCGCCGAAGCGATAACGATGACCCAGCCGTAGTTGAAAGGGCGCCGGATGGGTGTCATGGGCTGACTCTGATTAGCCGGTGAAAGCAGGAGAAGGCCTCCTTTCCGTGCCGAACTACGGGTAAGCCCGGCTATGGTCATTCTATGTTAAGGGTGGTGAACTTGCAAACGGCCGGGCCGGTCATTGACATTTCGTAATCGCAATGCTATGCTCCAGCCAGTTCAGGCAGGAGGTGCAACTATGCCATTGACCGAAAAGCAGCTAGCGGAACTATCCCAGGCACTCCTTAAGGCCCAGAGTGAGGCCACGCCGATTACCAATATCGTCGATCAGTACCCGGAGATGACCGTTGCCGAAGCTTACGACGTCCAGATGCGGTCATACCGGACCCGAATCAAGAACGGTGATGCGGTGGTGGGCCGGAAGGTAGGGCTTTCCGCCAAAAAGATGCAGGAGATGTTTAACGTTGATGAACCGGTTTTCGGGCATATTTTCGCCTCGATGATGGTTCCGGAAGGCGTGCCGGTTTTGAAGAGCCGCCTGTGCCGCGGGGTTCTCGAGGGAGAAATGGCTTTCGTGTTGAAGCATGACCTCAAAGGGCCGGTTACCCTGGCTAAGGTCATGGCATCAATTGCCGGTGTTATCCCCGCTTTTGAAATCGCGGACACCCGTTGTATTGAGAAGCCGAAGAAGGCGCAGGACATCATCGCCGATAGTTCCGGGGCGGCCATGGTCATGCTGGGCGGGCAGTTCACCCCCATCGACGGCATTGACCTGAGGCAGGTTGGCCTGATACTGGAAAAAGACGGCGAGGTTATCTCCACCGCGGCGGCGGTAAATGTGCTTGGTAATCCCGTCCAGCCCATAGTGGACCTGGTGAATAAGCTGGCCGAGTACGACATCGGCCTGTCCGCCGGGGAGTTCATCATCTCCGGCACCCCGCATCCGGCGGTACCGCCGGAGGCAGGCTCGTGCTACCGGGTTACCTTTGACCGTTTCGGGTATGTGGCGGTGCGTTTCGTCGCGTAGTATCGGCAAGGGAGCCGCCGGCAACAACGCCTGCACGTCCTGCCAGGCGATAAAGATAGGCCGCAGGATGGAGGAATACGACATTTTCTGGTTCGAGGAACCGGTAC
>CBDUSH010000186.1:0-3215 GCA_965369965.1 uncultured bacterium
AGAGGGGGATTAAGGGGGTAAGGTAGATAAATAATCTGTAAAAGTAGATAAATAACCTGTAATAGGAATAGGAGCACACACAGTTGAGCTTTAGCTATCTGTCAATCATACTCTTCCTCCCGGCGGCGGGGGCGATTATCGTCGCCTTTTTCTGCGGCGACCGCTCACGCCTGATAAAGTGGCTTTCCGCCGTCTTTACTTTTATACCGTTTGCCCTGTCCGTAGTTCTCTTCGCCGTTTTCGACCGCTCGCAAGCGGCCGCCGGCCTGATCCAGTTTGAGGAAAAGCTGCTCTGGATTGCGCCGCTCAACGCCAATTACCACCTCGGTGTCGACGGGTTAAGCCTGCCGATGGTGGTGCTGACTACCTTCCTCGGCTTCCTCTCGGTGCTTATTTCCTGGAAAATCAGCCTCCGGCTGCGCGAGTATTTCGGCTGGCTGCTCCTGCTGGAAACAAGCATTCTGGGAGTCTTCCTTTCTCTTGACCTGCTTCTCTTCTTCATCATGTGGGAAATTGAAATCATCCCCATGTATTTCCTGATTACTATCTGGGGCGCCGGGCGTAAAGAATACTCGGCGATGAAGTACGTTATTTATACCTTATTCGGCAGCGCTTTCATGCTGGCCGGCATTCTCAGCCTCTATTTCGCCACCGGCAGCTTGAACATGATAGAGATTGCCAGCGGCGGTCTCGGCATGGTACAGACGGTTATGCCGGCGGCGGCCATCTTCTTCCTGCTGCTGATAGGGTTTGCCGTCAAACTGCCCGTTTTCCCGTTTCATACCTGGCTCCCGGATGCCCACACCGACGCCCCCACGGCGGTCAGTGTCATGCTGGCCGGCGCCCTCATCAAGATGGGCGGCTACGGCATGATGCGGCTCTGCGTCAGCCTTTTCCCGGGGGTAGCCAAACAGTATGCCGTCATCCTGATTATCCTGGCCGTTATCGGCGTGCTCTACGGCGCCGCGGTGACCCTGCGGCAGACCGACTTTAAGCGGATGATCGCCTACAGCAGCATCAGCCACATGGGCTACGTGCTTCTGGGTGTCTTTGCCCTCAGCCAGGTGAGTCTGGTGGGCGCCTCCATGCAAATGTTCAGCCACGGCATCATCACCGGCCTGTTGTTCGCTATGGTGGGTCTGGTGATGCATAACGCCCATGAGCGTGACCTGCGTAATCTCGGCGGCCTGGCGCGCCAGGTGCCCATTATCGCCATCGTCTTCTCGGTGGCCGGGCTGGCCTCCCTGGGACTGCCCACCACCAGCGGCTTTGCCGCCGAGTTCCTGATTTTTGTCGGCAGTTTCACCTCCACCGTCGTCCCCGGTATCCAGGTTTATACCATTCTGAGCATACTCGGCGTTGTTCTCACCGCCGGCTATATCCTCTGGATGCTCCAGAGAGTGTTCTACGGGCCGCCGCTGGAGAAATTCAACGGCACGGCGGACGCCGATAAACTGGAGCGGGTATACATGTTCGCTCTGGTTGCCGTGATTATGCTGGTCGGTGTCTACCCGGCCATTCTGACCGATATTTTCAAGCTCGGTATATCGCCCATCGTGGGCTTATTGGGAGGCTGAAGAAAGAACCGGACACCCGCCGGTATGGTACCGGGGGAGTCCCGGCAGCAAACTTAAAAAGAGGTCTGTTAACATAACTTAAAAAACAAACCAAAGCTGGTTAGGCACGAATTGTTACCTGCCAAAAAAAATAAGGAGTAACTTTTGAATCTGACGCTGTTAATACCGGAACTGACATTAACTGTCTTTGCCATTATCGTCATCCTGCTTGATTTATTCGTCAAACAGAAGAGAGTACTGGCACAGGTCAGCGTTTCGGGACTGATAATCGCCGGCGTCATCACCCTTGCCATGTGGGGCAATAGTTTCCCGGCCATCTTTAACAACATGCTGGCGGTAGACAACTTTGCCATCTTCTTTAAACTGATTTTCCTGGGGGTGGCTTTCCTGGTCATCCTGGCCTCGGTGGACTATACTTCCCGGTTCGCCCGTTTTCAGGGTGAATATTACGCCCTGGTGTTACTCTCCACGCTCGGCATGATGCTGATGGCGGGCGCCGCCAACCTCATCTCCCTCTATATCTCCCTGGAACTGACCAGTATTTCTCTTTACGCCCTGGTCGGCTTCCTCAAAGACGGCAAGTCAACCGAAGCCTCGCTGAAATATCTGCTGCTGGGCGCTATCTCTTCCGCCGTGCTTCTCTACGGTATGGCCCTGATTTTCGGTTTCACCGGCAAAATACAGCTCGGTGAAATCGCCATGGTCATCCAGGCCATGCCCTCACAGACCCTGCTGGCCAGTCCGGCGCTTATCCTCGGCATGATACTGCTGATTGCCGGTTTTGGTTTCAAGATTGCGGCCGTCCCGTTCCAGATGTGGGTGCCTGATGTCTACGAAGGAGCGCCAACGCCGATAACCGCTTACCTCTCCGTAGCCAGTAAAGCGGCCGGTTTTGCCATCATCCTGCGCGTTTTCTTCTCCGCCTTCGGGCAACCCGAATGGCTGAGCTTAAACTGGGGGATGATTTTTGCCGTGCTGGCGGTGATAGGCATGATAGTGGGCAATATCATGGCCATCCCGCAAACTAATATCAAACGCCTGCTTGGTTACTCCAGCATCGCCCAGGCCGGGTATCTTCTGATTGGTCTGGCAGCGATGGGGCTTTCGGCGGGGGCTGATAGCGCCGGTCGGAGCGGCATCCTCTTCTTCATTGCCAGCTATGCTTTTACCAATATGGGCGTTTTCATCGCCATTATCGCCATCTCCACCAAACTGAACAGCGACCAGATAGATGACTATGCCGGTATGGGAAAGAGGACGCCGCTGGTGGCCCTGGCTTTAACCCTCGGCCTTATCTCACTTATCGGTATGCCGCCGGCGGCCGGCTTTATGGCCAAGTTCTATATCTTCAGCGCCGCCGTACAGCACAACCTGCTGTGGCTGGTGATTATTGCCGTGATAAACAGCGTCATCTCCGCCTACTATTACCTGCGCGTAGTGAAGGTCATGTGGCTGGGCAAGCCGGTCTCTGAAGAGAGGATTAGCCAGTCGGGGGCTCTCAAACTGGCCCTAGTGCTGGCCAGCCTCGGTATCCTGCTGCTGGGGGTACTGCCGGGTTACGTCATGCGACTGGCCGAATTTGCCGCCAACATGCGCCTCTATTAACCACCCGGCGCTAAAACAACTTACGTCCAAACG
>CBDUSH010000187.1:0-3153 GCA_965369965.1 uncultured bacterium
GCTGACTATCCGGATAAAGGGGTTTTTGGAGAGGCGGTGTATCAGCAGAGTCCGCATAAAGGGGACCATGCGCGCGGTCCTGATATGAGCCGTGATATCTACTTCTATCGTGAAAAAGACCTGAAAGTCATCTATCGAGCCAATCTGGATAGCTGGGAAATGTATGACCTGAAAGAAGACCCGAAGGAATCCAATAATCTGATTGCCAAGTCACCGCATGCGGAAGCTCTTAAAAGCAGATTGATGCCCAAGGTCAGGAGATGGCAAATAAAGTGAAGGAGGGTAAAATGACTGAACAGGATAAAGTCAAAAAATGTGCCGAGTTGGTGCAAAAGTCAAAGGAGGTTGTAAAAGAAGCATTTGAAAAATTCGATCCAGCCGACATCGCAATAACCTGGACCGGTGGCAAAGACAGCACCCTGCAGCTATGGATTATCAGACAGGTCTGTCTCGAATACAATATCGAACTGCCCAAGGTGATGACGATCGACGAAGGTGACGCATTCCCAGAGATAACCGACTTCTTAGTCAGGTATTCTCAGTATTGGAACATAAATCTGCATTGGGCTACCAACTTCGACGTGCTCGCATCAGCAATGAGTCACTTGAATAATGCCGTTGAGGTGAAAGACCTTAATGAGCGCAACCGGCTTGAGCTGAAACGGGTTGGCTCCGATAAGGAATCGTTCCTCTTTGAAGCCGAGTCCTTTGAGGGCAACCATCTCATGAAAACCGTCATGTTTAACACATTCATTGAGAATCACGGCATCAAGGCCATGTTCGTTGCCCTCAGGCGGGACGAACACACCGCCCGGAAAGATGATGAATATTTCATGCACAAAGAGGGCAGTCACCTGATTCCGGAGCACACCAGGATATCTTCTATCCTGCATTTCACGGAGAGAGACCTCTGGAATACTCATAAGATATACGATATCCCCTCCTGCTCGCTATATAAAATAGGCTATCGCTCATTAGGCGCCCGAACCACCAGCAACCCTGGTGAAATCGGCGTGCCGGCCTGGGAGCAGGACCTGGAGAACGTACCGGAAAGAGCCGGCAGAAGGCAGGATAAAGAGAAACAAATGGCCAGAATGCGACGTTTAGGTTATATGTAGTTTGCGTGAGTTGCAAAACATGGTCCGTTTTTCGCAGGTCATACTCTTGCTCCCCGAACGGCCGATTTTACGCGCGGCTTTTGAGAAGGTTACTGAATCTTTGTAACCTGACAGAACAGCCGGTTGAAAGATGAAGCTCCCATGATAATGTTGTCCGGAATCGAAGTAAATATCTTTCTCCTGGTCTATATGGGGCTTGTTGCCGGAGTCTTAAGCGGGTTTGCCGGTGTTGGCGGGGCCTTTTTTGTAATGCCGGCACTGATTATACTGGGCGTGCCGGCCAGTTTTGCCGTGGGAACCAGCCTCGTTTGGGTAACCGGAAACTCAATAATCGGTGCGTTCAGACACAGAAGACTGGGTAATGTGGATATAAGATTAGGGACGGTTATGGTCCTCGCAGTATTGGGTGGAGTGGAGGTAGGGGTGAGAATTATCAACAAGATCAGGGATGCCGGTTTGGCCGATGAAGTGGTCCTTTCTATTTCCACATGCCTGCTATTTACTGTCGGTTTATACACCTTCCTGGAAAGCATTAAGAGAAAGCGACACCTTGATAAAATGGAAGGGAGAGGTGAGTCAGCGTCAGGCGACAGCACAACGGCGATACCGCAAAAACTTCAAAACATCAACATCCCGCCGGTATTGAAGTTCGCCAAGTCACAGGTTAGTATATCTCTCTGGATAATGGTAGCCGTCGGTTTCACTATTGGGATGATAGTGGGTTTCATGGGTGTGGGTGGTGGTTTTATTATGGTGCCGGCGTTGGTTTATCTCTTTGGCATACCCACCTTTGTGGCGGTCGGCACAGATCTGTTCCAGATTATTTTTTCGGCCGCTTACGGTTCCGTCCGTCACGTAATGAGCGGTAACGTTATGATTCCAGCATCTCTTATCATGCTGGTAGCTTCCAGTATCGGATTACAATTTGGAGCGTTGGTTACCAGATACGTTCGAGGGGTCTCAGTGAGATTTATCCTGGGCATTACAATTCTAATGGTTGCCATAGGTACATTATTGAAATTGCTGAGTATTCTGGTCGAGGAGTATGCGGCACCGTTACAAACGGGTTCGCTGGCGTTTACATTCGGCAGTGCCGGACTTACGGTGATGATGATTATGACGCTGTATATTATGGCGCTTCGCCACCGCCGCGGTCAGCGCGTACCGGCATTTGTAATGGCATTACTGAAGACGTAATATGTAATAAAGCATCGTACAATCGGGAATCTGGTCAGGTAAATTTGAATTTTGGATAATTCGAAAAAAGGAGGCTAAGATGAAACTGAAGGGGAAACGTATCGTCATGCTTGTCGCCAATGAGTTTGAGGACATCGAGGCTCTTTACATTACTGTACGCCTGAGCGAAGAAGGCGCCCAAATCACCGTAGCAACGTTACCCGTGGAAGCTCACGGGCATTATCACCCCCGCCCCTACTTCCCGGGTAAACCCGTCACCGGAAGATTCGGCACCACCGTTCCCTTTTTTGTGCTGGAGGAGGGCAGGCGCTACTCACATCGCTCTACAACAGATATACGCGCTGAAGATTACGATTGTGTCATTATTCCGGGTGGTTTGTGCCCGGATTTTTTGCGCATTGATCCGGACGTCCTGTCGTTTATGGCCGATATGTACCGGCAGGGGAAGATTGTGGCGGCTATCTGCCACGGACCCTGGGTCTTTATCTCAACGGATGCCGTGGAAGGCACCGACATAATAAAGGGAAAGAAGGTCTGCGGCTGGCTTGCCATACGCGACGATGTCAGGAATGCGGGGGGGGAATGGGTTGACGCGCCAGCGATAAGAGAAGGTAATGTTATCACCGGCCAGTGTCCTGACACGCTACCTGAGTTTTGCCAGGAAATCATCGCCGCGTTGAGCTGACTTTATTAGTCGTATTATATTTAGCGTCGGGGCCGGTTGGCCGGCTTTTTTACACAAAATGACATTTTGCTGAACATATTATTGATATTTGGATTAAAACTCAATCAGAAGATTACCTGTATTAGTTGAAATAGGGAACTCTGGATAAAAGGA
>CBDUSH010000188.1:0-3135 GCA_965369965.1 uncultured bacterium
TAAATTTGCTCTTTAAAACCTGTCCCGCCGGGTGTCATTCATCTTTTGGGGTCGGTTAGGCGATTCAGTTGGCGTGTAATTCGGCTCTTTAAAACCTGTCCCGCCGGGTGTCATTCATCTTTTGGAGTTGGTCAGGCGATTCAGTTAGCGTATAAATTTGCTCTTTCAAACTTATTCTGTCGGGTGTCATTTATCTTCTTGGGTCGGTTTAGGTATTCGGTCGGCGTATAATTTCAGGCCGGCGGTGATGACGTCGGCGATGGCGGTCCGTCCGGTCTCCGGCTCTTTGGGCTGCTCCAGCTTTTGCCGTATCTCGCCCAGTTCGGTCAGTATCCGGTCGAGCTTGTCAGAATCCCGGAGGCGCTTTTGCTGTGCCAGCCCTATCGTGACCACCCCGGCGCCCATCAGTCCCAGGGCAACCTGTAACGGAATCGGCGCCACAAAAAAGGCCAGCGCTAATACCGCCAGTCCCAGCAGCATAGTCACCCGGCCCAGATACCGGTCGGCGGCGTTAATTACTGAGTTGATAAACTTCATACTGGTCTCACCGGATAACCGGCTCCCCTCGGATTGAGTCTAAAGGTTAGCCTGTAGTATGTCAATATTCACTTAAGTAAAGGAATGGTTAGTGACGTCATTGCGAGAAACCTGACAACGTGGCAATCTCTATAAATTTAATTATCAGTATAGATTACCTCGCTTTCGGCTCGCCATGACATTATCAGCAACAAAGCGGACGGTTGCAAAGCGGTCGTCAATTATCTAATATGGAAAAAGGAAATGAGATACACAGGATTACCCAGACAGCGCACCCGGATTGTCTGCACCATCGGGCCGGCCACCAACACCGCGGCCATGATCGGGCAGCTCATTAAGGCCGGTATGGACGTTGCCCGTCTCAATTTGTCTCACGGCAGCCTTGACCAGCACGCTTCCTGTGTGGAAATGGTACGGAAACTGTCGGCGGCTCTTTCCCGCCCGGTGGCTGTCCTCATGGACATTCCGGGGCCGAAATACCGCACCGGATATATGCGGCAGAAATCCATCTCGCTGGTCAAAGGCGCTGAGATAACCCTGACCACCCGGCAGATAGAAGGCGATGATAACGTCGTCCCGGTAAATATCGCCACTCTCCCCAAAGATGCCAGGGTGGGTTCCCGGATACTGGTTGACGACGGCGCCATTCAACTTAAAGTCATTGCGGTGGATAAGACCGAAGTAAAATGCCGTGTCATCGTCGGCGGGCAGCTCACCGCCGGTCGCGGTGTCGTCTTACCCGGCGTGCGCACCTCGGCGCCTTTTGTCACCGACCGTTTGAAGCAGATGGTCGATTTTGCCGCAGACCAGGCGCCGGACTATATCGCTGTTTCCTTCGTTAATTGCCCGGAAGACGTCGTGCAGATAAGAGAAATCCTGAGCCGGCGTAAAGTAAAAATCCCTCTCATCGCCAAGATTGAAAAAGAACTGGCCGTGAAAAAATTCGACAGTATACTGGCCGTCAGTGATGCCGTCATGGTCGCCCGGGGAGACCTCGGTGTCGATATTCCGCTTGAGAAAGTCCCCCTGGTGCAGAAAGATATCATCGGAAAGTGTAACCGCGCCGGCAAGCCGGTAATTACCGCCACCCAGATGCTTGAATCGATGATCTCCGCCGCCCGCCCCACCCGCGCCGAGGTAACTGACGTCGCCAACGCTATCTTCGACGGTACGGATGCCATCATGCTCTCCGCGGAGACCTCGGTGGGTAAATATCCGGTTCAGGCGGTCAGGATGATGGGGCAGATCGCCCGGGAAACGGAAAAAAAGCTGCCCTACGAGGATATGCTGATAAAAAGAAGCGCCTGGATTGTCCCGCAGACAGACGAACTTCTGGCTTATGATGCCTGCCATAATGCCGGTAAACTCGGCGCCGCCGCCATTGTCGCTTTCACCGAGTCAGGCAGCACCGCCCAGCGTGTTTCCAAATACCGCCCCCGGACACCCATTATCGCCATCACCAGCAACCGGAGTGTGCGCGGCAAACTGCAGCTTTTCTGGGGCGTTCAGGCTTTTCAGGTCGATACCTCGTCTTCGGTCAATGATCTCTTTGGCACCGCTTCCCGGCTTGTTAAAGAAATGAAGCTGGCCCGTTCGGGCCAGCTTATCGTCATTACCGGCGGGATACCTCTGGGTGTCGCCGGAACCACCAACCTTCTCAAAGTGGAGCGGGTGCCCTAGTCGGTTCGGATACGGGTTCGGCCGGACTTTTATTTTTTATCCCCGCCCGTCTTCATCGGTCGCCTTGGCACGAGGGCAGGGCGCGTCCGGCAGCCGGCCGGGAACCACTTTCAGTCAGCCCATTGCGGGAAACAAAAACTTAAATCAGTCTGATTTAAGTAAAAGCTTGTCCTGTTCGCTCAGTTTGTATTCGCTCTTTCTCCCCTTCCGCTCCAGGATATTAACCCCGTAATCCGGAATTACCCGTCCCCGAAAGCCGCACTGCAGGCACAGCTCCGAATCTTCGTAAGCCTGGTCAACGATTATGTCTCCCCCGCATCGGGGACAAGCTCCCAGTCTCAAGAATGACCTGCGCATGATGACACCTCCTTTATAGCGGGATTCGGCTGACCCGCCCTGACTATCATTAACCCCTCTTCCCCCCGTTGTTCATCGCGTCCTTTTCCCCGAAAGCTTTTTCAATGTCCTCTGTTTTGAGCAGGACGCGGTAACCCCGGTTAACCTGGTACCGCCGTAATATTCCCTCCTCAATCCAGTTCCGTATTGTGTTCGGATGCACCTTCAGCAGTTCGGCGGCTTGCTTGATAGTTAAAAATGACATTACTTTTCGTTGTTACAAAATAGTATAAAATATAATAAAATATCTTGTAATAATATATAATAATATATAATATAGCGTATTGTCAAGTGTTGTGATAAAAAAGGGGCCGGCTGGCTATTACGTCTCAGATTATAGAGGGATCAGGGGTGAAATAAAGGCCGTCAGAACGACTCATGCAGAAACGATTTTGCTTCCGGCTTGATTTTTAGTGGATTATCTGTTAGAATGAAAGCTGATTTACCTGGGCCACTAGCTCAGTTGGTTAGAGCACAGTCCTGATAAGACTGGGGTCTGTGGTTCGAGTCCACAGTGGCCCA
>CBDUSH010000189.1:0-3130 GCA_965369965.1 uncultured bacterium
ACGCGCTAGCTTGAGGGGCTAGTGAGCGCAAGCTCGTGGGAGTTCAAATCTCCCCTCCGGCACCAACTGAATAAAGGAACCTGCGGAAGTAGCTCAGCGGTAGAGCATCTCCTTGCCAAGGAGAGGGTCGCGAGTTCGAATCTCGTCTTCCGCTCCAGGGCGACGTGGCCAAGTGGTTAAGGCGGGGGTCTGCAAAACCCCTATTCACCGGTTCGAATCCGGTCGTCGCCTCTTCTTTTTACCCTTTTTCAGGAATTTTAGAAATAATACAGACAACCCCGCCGGCGGCTAAACCTTTTCCGATACCTCAATCCGCGCACCACCCGTCCCTTTTCCCGCCCGGTAGTTGACTGGCTCGAACTATTATATGTAGAATCCAGGTACGCTGATTTACAAAGGTTCAGGCCGGGCTTCGCCGAGGGCGGTAAATGCCCGGCTGACCGTTCCCGCGCTTCATAAAATTGATTGGAGGGTATCATCGATGAAAGACAGGCCGAAGATAACCGGTATAGAAATCCACCAGTTCGAATATTCGATTAAGGACGTCGGGCTGGAACCGGTCCTCTCTCTCCCCGTCTACGAGCCGGGTTCAGTCATTCCTTTTACCGGCCATGCCATCCGGATTATGACCGATGCCGGGATAAACGGCGAATACGTCGGCGGCTGGCCATCCGAATATTCGGCCATGCCCGCCATCGCCCCCCGCCTTATCGGCCGGAACGCCCTGGACCGGGAGGGGGTTTACAACGACCTCAAGCTGACCCTGCGCCAGAAAGCCCGCATGGGAATGAGCCAGGTGGACATCGCCCTCTGGGACTTTGCCGGTAAATTCTACCAGGCCCCCCTCTACGAGCTCCTGGGAGGAGACCGCATTGACCTTCCCAGCTACGCCAGCACCTATATCGGCGACCATCAGCCGGGCGGGCTGAACAGCCCCGAAGCCTTTGCCGATTTTGCCGAACAATGCCTGGAAATGGGCTATCCGGGATTCAAGATACACCCCTGGACGGATGAACCCGTCGACCGTATCGTGGCCACTGTCCACGCCGTCGGCAAAAGAGTCGGCGGCAAGATGGACCTGATGCTTGATCCGTTCTGCGCCCCCAAAACGTTTGGTGATGCTCTGAAAATGGGCTGGGCGTGCGACGAAGAGCGGTTCTTCTGGCTGGAAGACCCCTATCGCGACGGCGGTATTTCCGCCTTCGCCCACCGCAAGCTGCGGCAGCTGATCAAGACGCCTCTGCTGCAGATGGAACACCTGCGCGGAGTGGAGCAGCATATGGACTTCATCCTCGCCGACGGCACAGATTTCGTGCGGGGAGACCCGGATACGGACGGCGGCGTTACCGGCGTCATGAAGATAGCCCACGCCGCGGAGGGACTGGGACTGGACATTGAGTTGCACGCCCCCACCGGCCCCGTCCGGCGCCACCTGATGGCGGCGATACACAACTGCAACTACTACGAAATGGGGCTGGTACACCCCAAGGGGCCCCATATCCTGGAACCGCCGGTATACATCGGCTACCGCGACGGGCTGGATGCCATCGATAGCAAAGGCTGCGTCCAGGCGCCCAAAGGGCCGGGACTGGGCGTGGAGTACGACTGGGACTTCATCACCAAACACAGCAAAGGCGTGGCCGTCTATGATTAATCCGGGGTAGCCGCCCGGTAAAACGGCGTACCTGGCTAACCGAAAAAATCAAAGGCCTCACCAGTAGCCTTTTGCCGTCCGGATTTTGTCTGACGTCTCTTTTAACTCTAACCGCCAAATTATCAACGTCCACCGGCCTTCACCAGTGAACACCTTAATCGCCCATCAAGTATCCAGGCCTTGGTTATAAGACACGGAGTGATGAAAGAATATACTTGGCAATTTTTTGGAAGGCCTCTCAGTAGAGTTTTGTTGGCCCAATTCACCTAACCATTTTCAATGTCCACCCCCGAAACTTGTTGTCATGACTACAAACTTGCAAGTCGCCAATCTCGACCGTCGGATTCTTCACTGGCATATCACCCGAAAGAACACTGATTAATCCAAGACCATAATTGACTTTCGCCCTTTGCCGGTCTATTATAATAGAAATGTCCGTATACGCACATAATACGACCGCTTTAAAACATTACAGGGTGCCTGGTGATATATCAAATATATCGGCATTAGCAGCTTAACTTTGGAAATTTCAGAGTATTTTTCGATACCCTATTCACACCGGAGATTGAGAATGATTTCACTGTTGCGTAGTGGGAGGTATCAATGAACCCTTGCGATGAATGTAATGTCAAGTACGAGCAAACAATTCTTTGTGATGAAGTGACTTGCTTCAGGACCTGTAAAGATTGGCTGGAATGGAAGGGTAAAGAAAGAGGAACATCTCGCACAGACTGTTCCGCGGGGAGCGGGGTGAAGGAATATACAGAATCGTACGTGGGGGAGTTTTCCTCATAGATTCAAATAAATTTGACCTTCTCCCCGTTTACCTTACCAGATTACTAACATTTCTCATGGTATTGTTTTCGGGGAGAAGGTCATTTTCAACGTATAGCCTCCCGGACTACCTGATACTCCAGTGGCGTAAGATTACCCAGTGTTCCGGGGAAGGTTATCAGCGAAGCTCTCGGTCACAGTTCCGTGGCGTTTACAATGGACGTATATTCGCATATAATCGAAGGGATGCAATCAGAGATGATGGCTCTGCTGGATGAGGTACTACCGTCGGCGGTCATGAACGTCAAACGAACGACAACGGACCTTATAGTCTCCGATTGTTCATCGTGAAAGCCGGGGTGGCGGAATTGGCAGACGCAGCGGACTTAAAATCCGCCGGAGAAATCCTTGTGGGTTCGAGTCCCACCCTCGGCACCAGCCCACCACGGCTCACCATCCCAAATAGAGACAACGGATTGATAATTCTTTAAGGGGAAAGTGCATTTGGAGGAATATAACGGCAACAGCTTAGGCAAAGTGGTTAGATTAGTGATATGATACAAGAAGATAGTGGAGATATAAGAAGAGGGCGGAAATGAAAGATATTGCGGAACTGACGAAACAACTCGGGAATAAAGACAGTGGTGTGAGGCGAAGCGCCGCGGAACTGCTTGGCTCGACGGAAGATGAAACAGTCATCGA
>CBDUSH010000190.1:0-3113 GCA_965369965.1 uncultured bacterium
AAGAAAGCAGGCTGGGTATTATCATGGAGACATCGAGGGAAAGGGTTCTTAAAGCGATCAACCACATTCAACCCGAAGTGACACCGGTTCACATCATGGGATTTGAAGGCGCCGAGCGCTGGCTCAAGCATTTTCAGGCAAGAGACGTCTTTGAACTGCGGAGCATTCTGGACCTTGATATTCGTATGGCGCCTCCCATCTACACGGGGCCCAATGTCAGCCGCAATCTGAGTATCTGGGGAACGAAGAAAAACGTTGCCGGCTACCGGGGGATCGGCTACAGCCGGGAGAAAGGAGACCACCCGCTCATCAAAGCCGATTCCGTGGCCGATATTGAACGTTTCAACTGGCCCGGCGCGGACGAATTCGAGTTCGATAATATGGTCGAACTGCTGCGGACGGTGCCTGACAAGGCCTGCTGGGTCGGCCCGCGGGCCGGCATAGTGGAGGCAGGGTTAAGCCGTAAAGACGCCGTTGGGTTGCCCGGGGCGTGGATTCCATTCGTGTGCACTTTGTTCGAACTTTGCGGCTTTGAAGAGACCCTGATCAACTTCCATTACCAGCCGCGATTACTTGAGGCGACCATTTATCACGTTGAAACGTTCCTGCTGGATTTAAGCCGCCGGGTGCTGGAGGCCAGCGAAGGGCTGGCTGATATCTTCTTCTTCGGAGATGATTTCGCCACTGACCGGGGAATGATGATGTCTCCGGAGCATTGGAGGAAGTTCCTGAAACCAACCTATAAGAAAATTTTTGACCTCGCCAAAAGCCACGGGCGAAAGGTGTGGTTCCACTGTTGCGGTACTTTCCGCGAAGTGATACCTGACTTGATAGATATGGGCATGGACGTCTGGGAAACGACACAGGTGCACCTCCCGGGGAATGAGCCGGAGGCGCTCAAAAGGGAGTACGGCAAGGACATCTGTTTTTATGGAGCCGTCAACACACAGCGCACGCTGCCCTTCGGCACTCCGGAGGAGGTACGGGCCGAGGTGAGGGAACGGATTCGGGTGTTAGGCAACGGGGGAGGCTACATCGTGGGCGGGGATCACTCGATACTTCCCGATGTGCCTGTAGAGAACGTCCTCGCCATGATTGACGAAGCAAAGAAATATACTCCCTGAATCCGAAAATCAAAGATTGTTTTTAGACTCTAAAGGGTATTCTTATTTTCCGTTCTGCTGTAACTGAGGCAAACTGCCTCATTCCGGTTAACCTCAGCCAAATTTGAATCTGGGCGGCGCCGGGGCGGCGGAACCGGTTGAGCAGCTGCCGCCAAAGACAGAAAACTTTCTTTGCGCGTCACGGGCCCCACATCCGGGGCACTCAGGCTCTGTCTCTTTCTCCTGGAGACTGCGGCGAATCTCAAATTTATCCCCGCATTTTTTACACTTATATTCGTAGACCGGCATCTCTCTTTACTCCTTATCTAATCCGAAAACAAATCGTTGTCCGGGTATTTTTAATTCCGGGCGTTGTCCGCCGGCGGCTGACCGGCCGTCTTTCCCGTCAGGTAATCCACCATCGAGGGAATCAGGCTAAATACCGTTCCGCCAGCTCCCGGTTTTGTGCCAGGTTCTTCAGTAATACCTCGTGAACCAGGTCACAGGCCTCGGCGATTCTTAAATCGGACAAATCGTAATAAACACCGGTTCCTTCGCGGCGGGCGGTTACCACCCCTTTACTGCGGAGCAGCGCCAGCTGCCGTGAAACCACCGCCTGAGGCATTTCCAGCGCTTTTGCCAGTTCACCTACCTGTCTCTCACCATTACGCAGTTCACTGATGATAAGCAGTCTTTTCGGGTCGGAAAATACCTTGCATAATTCCGCTTTCAGTTTGAAAAGCTCCAGATTATATTCAGATACCATGACAAACCTCCTGCCGGAACATATATGCATATATACGTATATATTAACATAAGTTGTTTCCAGCGTCAAGTTTTCAGGTACTTGACAAATTAGAGTAATTAGTTATATTATATCTAATTATAGTAATAATACCAAAATAACAGGAGAGGTTGATGCAATGAAAGCTCACGAACGCCGGACAGAGCGAAATAATGAGCGGATTTTACGGGCGACACTGGAGCTTTTCCAGATTCACGGGATAAAAAAAACCACCACCCATGACATCGCGCGGAAGGCAGGGGTTTCCCCGGCCACCGTCTACAATCACTTCGGCAACAAGGAAGGCCTGGTGCGGGCTACCGTCAGGTATTTCCTGACCGGTACGTCGGCGGACTTCCGTAAGATTATTGAGGGAGAACTCTCCTTCATGACGAAAATGGAGCAAATTCTTTCCTATAAGTCAGCTATGATTGGGCAGTACCAGGGAGAGTTCATGCAAACGGTAATCTCCGAAGACCCTGAAATCCGGCATATTGTTGATTCGGTGTACCTGACAGAAATCAGGCAGGCAATACTCGGTTTCTATGAAGAGGGGAAGCGGCAGGGGTATGTTAACCCGGAGCTGTCAACGGAAACCATCATGCGTTATTCGTTTATATTCCGCAGCGGCATGGCGGCCGAGTCCGTCCTGTCTGAAGACCCCGAGCAGAACCGTAAGATAATGCAGGAACTGATACCCCTTTTCCTCTACGGCATACTGGGCAAGCCAAGGTCAGATGATAAAAAGTAATCCGGAGGATTAACGATATGATATCGGTAAAAAACCTGTCTCATTCGTACAATAAAGATGGAAACCTGGCGGTCAATAACATAAGTTTTGAGGTGGCCAACGGGGAGACATTCGGATTTTTAGGACCATCCGGCGCCGGCAAGTCTACAACGCAGGGTATTTTAACCGGTCTGTTAAAACAACAGGACGGGGAAGTTCTGGTGGCCGGTTATGATCTTAAAAAAGTGCAAAACGAAAGATTTAACAAAATCGGGGTGTCTTTTGAGCAATCAAACGTATACGGCAAGCTGACGGCCAGGGAAAATCTGGAGTATTACGCAAAACTGTTTGACGTGCCCACCCGCGACCCGATGGAACTCATCCATCTGGTGGGACTGGACGGAAAAGAAAATGTCAGAGCCGGTGAGTTTTCAAAGGGAATGAAGCACCGCTTAACGTTTGCCCGTTCCATGATCAATAATCCGGAACTCTGGTT
>CBDUSH010000191.1:0-3091 GCA_965369965.1 uncultured bacterium
ACAAAACACAACATCCGTGTTTTAGGTGGAGTTCGACTCAACATATCACGCCCGCGTTTCAGCTCGAACACTTGCCCAAGGAGTATTTTGTAAGCGGATTTTAGCTTCGAAACAGGGCGTTTAAAAACAGGGGATATCAGGGGTCCAACTTGTAAAAGCAACTGTTAAAGCAGTGCCTCACTGGCCTCGGCGACTATTTATGCCTTTACTGTCCTCTTCACCATTCAGTCACAATAACACTCTGTCTTCAGGATTTTTTACCGGACGGTCATCCATTGATACCGCCGGTGCAATCAGGCTATACTGTGCTTTGGACAGCCTTATTTCATGTTGGAAAAAGGAGGAAACAAGTTGAAAGGAAAAACCGCCATTGCCAGGATCCTGAAAAAGGAAGGGGTTGAGTTCGTTGTTGGTTTTCCCTATAATCCCCTCTTTGACGCCATTGCCGAGGAAGGGATTAGACCAATAAAGACCCGGACGGAAAGAGTCGCCGTAAATATCGCCGATGGTTTCACGCGAGCTTCGTTTGGGAAGCGCCATGGCGTTTGTATCATGCAGTGGAGTGCCGGGATAGAAAACGCTTTCGGTGGGGTGGCTCACGCTTATGCCGATTCGGTGCCGATATTGGTGCTGCCCGGTGGGAATGACCGGCGCAGGATGGTTGCTCCCAATTTCAGCGCCAGCCAGAATTGCCGTGAGATAACCAAATGGGTGGACCTGGTTAATTTTGCCGACCGGGTGCCTGAGATGATGCGACTTGCCTTCAGTTATCTTAAGCACGGACGCCCCGGGCCGGTGATGCTGGAGGTGCCGAGAGACGTCATGGAGGAGGATTTTGACGACGCCGTTTTTTGTTACCAACCGGTCGTAAGCCATCGCAGTGCCGGGGACCCCGCTGACGTGAAGGAAGTAGCTCAGGCTTTAATCAAGGCCAAATGTCCCGTTATCCGCGCCGGACAGGGAATCCTCTATGCGCAAGCCTGGGACGAACTTCGTGAGTTTGCCGAGTGGCTCCAGATACCGGTCTATACCACGATGAATGGAAAGAGCGCTTTCCCGGAAAATCATCCGCTCTCCCTCGGGACAGGCGGCCGGTCAAGACCAAAAACGGTGCTTCATTTTCATGATAAAGCCGACCTCATATTCGCCATTGGCTCAAGTTGTACCATAGAGCCTTTCACCACCCCCATTCCAAGCGCTAAACCGGTAATACAATCCACCATTGACGAGCGCGATATCAATAAGGATTATCCGGTGGAGCATGCCATCATCGGGGATGCCAAACTGGTTCTGAAACAACTTCTTGAGGAAGTAAAAAAACTGGTTCCCAAAAGAGCGGATACTTCAGTCGCCGGGGAGATTAAGGCGGTCAAAGACGAGTGGATGAAGGAATGGATGCCAAAACTCACCTCTGACGAAATCCCAATCAATCCCTACCGCGTTATCCGGGATATAATGCAGGTGTTTGACGAAAAGGACACTATCATCACCCATGATTCGGGTACGCCTCGTGACCATATGCTCCCCTTCTACCAGGCCAACACGCCGGGGAGCTATATCGGCTGGGGAAAATCAACCACCCTGGGACAGGGGCTGGGTCTGGCCATGGGAGCCAAACTGGCCAGGCCGGAAAAAACCTGCATCAACTTCATGGGTGACGGCGCCTTCGGCATGGTGGGGATGGACTTTGAGACCGCGGTCAGGGAACAAATTCCTATCATCACCATCCTGCTCAACAATTCAATTCTCGGCGGCTACCTGAAGCTGCAGCCGGTGGCTATCGAACGCTATGGCTTCAACACCGTCTCAGGAGATTACAGCAAGATAGCCGAAGGGTTGGGCGGATACACGGAGAGGGTGGAAAAACCGGAGGATATTATCCCTGCCTTAAAGAGAGCTAAAGAGGCAAATGACACCGGAAAGGCGGCTCTTATTGAGATTATGGATAAGGAGGAGCCTTCTTTCTCCCAGTGAGACCGGTCGTCACCGGTTGAAATACTCAGGCGTATTCTGAGATAATACCCAGGATAATGACTCTTGATTGGGTAAGCGCGTCTTTGGCTGGTGCCGCCTTATTGGCCATAGTCCACGTCGTGGATAGTCATCTCATCGCCAAGCGGCTGCCCAGTCTCCAGTCTTATCTGCTCATTACCGGTTTCGGCGTACTTTTAGCCAGCATAGTAGTAATAGCCTGGTTTCCCCTTCCCGGCTATCTCGATAATACGTCATTAATGATGGCCGTACTCTCCGGAGTATTACGCGCCGCTTCGGGATACCTCACTTTTTACGCGCTTAAAAAAGAAGAAGTGTCAATGGTAATCCCCATTGTAAATTCGTACCCCATACTGGTGGCGATATTTGCCGGGCCCATTCTGGGTGAATTCCTGGATGCCTCACAATGGACAGCTATAATTATCGTGGTATTCGGAGTAATCCTGGCTTCATTCAGGGTTGATTCAAGCCGCAAGATATGGCGGTCAGGCGGTGTTCTCGGCTTATTAGTGGTATCCGCCGCGTTCTTTGCCCTGTCGGAAGT
The DNA here is from genome assembly GCA_965369965.1 of uncultured bacterium. GTDB lineage: Bacteria > Chloroflexota > Dehalococcoidia > Dehalococcoidales > RBG-16-60-22 > JACZSH01. Next base: position 2,537 of record CBDUSH010000191.1, read on the forward strand.
AACCGCGAAGTATGCCCTGGCGGTAATCTCTCCGTGGCAGATGTTTTCAATATCTCACTTCTCCATGGCCTTTGTTTTTCTTGGTATCTCGCTGCGTCCGCAGGTTCTGAAAGAACTGGCCCATCACAAAAACAGGAATTCTTCGATAATCATAATTATCTTTAATGAAATAATCGCCACTATATCCGTGGTGTTGTTCTATTGGGCTATGGAGAGGGGCCTGGTATCACTAGTCTCGGCCATTTCCAGTACACGTCCCGTTTTTGTTTTCATATATGCACTGATTATCAGCCGCTTTTCGGAATTGTTGCTGGAGAGCCGGGCAAGCAAAGGCGTATTACTATTAAGGTTTATCGCTATCTCCATGATTGTCGGCGGGGTAGCCATTATCTATCTGACCTGAGCCGGAATCGACCTGCCCCAAAAAAGAAAGTCCGGTTATCATGTCAGATTAAGGCCGGGCTGAACAAAGCCCGGAATCTTTATTTCAAACGGAGTTCAACTATATAATACGATTTTTGAAAATGGTATCCTTTGTGGAGACGTGTTATAGAT
>CBDUSH010000192.1:0-3071 GCA_965369965.1 uncultured bacterium
GCTCCTCCTGCTTTTCTTATTTCAGGAGCAGAACCCAACCTTAACAACCTGTCCAAATTTCGGGGGCCACCTCACACATGCAATAATATTAAGCGGCTTGGGAATCCCGGTCAAGATACATACCGCTAAACTACAATAGCCCTAAGTCGATAATCCTCAGCCGTTTAGCCATACCCTTTCCGTTTCCGGTATATCTGTCAAGTTCAGCCCAGAATTTCCGGCTATGATTGTGTATCCGGGTGTGAACCAATTCGTGCAATATCACGTAGTCAATCAATTCTTCGGGCAACAATACCAGCTTCAAGTTCAGGCTGATGTTATTTTTATGAGAGCAGCTTCCCCATCGTGTTTTTTGTTGCCTGATGGAGACACCGTGACAGGTAAATCCGTGCTCTTGGGCCAGTTGATATAACCGGTCGGTTAGCGTTTTTCTCGCCTCCGCCTTGTCAATGGCCAGGAAACGGTCTATGAGAGCCTGTTGCCGCTCTTCATTTTGCCGGACTATAACTAAGTGCCTTTGAATCCATGCCTTCTTAAGGTGGACGAATTCCAGGGCCTTCTGGAAAGAAGTTCGCGTTGGGACAGCCACTCTGGCACCTTTTAAGATTCTAACCGAGATGATTACACGCCTGGCACGTCGGCTTTTTTCGAATAATACCGGCCCGATTCCGTCAATGTTGATAATGTGAGAATTCGTCATCAGCTGAATATGTCAGGGCCACACTCCACCGGGAACAATGGCGGTATATAATTTAACTTACTTTTAATATTCCCCTCTTAAGTCCTTGAGCACATTCGATACAATCGCATGTCTTAAATCTCGCCGCATTCTGTTCCTCAGGTCATCTCTGATCCTTCCGGGAAAAGCGATATCTGCTAAAGTCTGGCCACCGGAGGCAATATCGAGCAGTAACCGGTTGGGGATAAGATAAGCTGAAGGCATGTTTACTAATATTGCGTATTTTTCCCTGACGGCATGTAATCGCTGAAATCGAGACTTACTCTCATCACTAAGACCATTAAATCCTTTGACTCTCCGGTAATTACCCTTAGGGTCATTGAAATAGTCTCTGTTCTGGACACGGATGTTCCTGAGCATAAACAAGTCCAGTAACTGCCCCTGACATATCTTTCTTAATATGATATCTTTTAGTCTCGGCAGATATTTTACATCATTTATGGCGTATTCAAGCGCCTCCTCAGCTAAAGGCCGGCGAATCCAGTTGTATCCCTGGAATTTCGCTTTATGCTTCAGTTCTATCCCCAGCTCCGCGTAAATCACAGAATGGAGGTCTTTCTTTTCATACTCAAGCAATTCGACTCCCGGCCTTAGATCTAATATTGATTTAATAGTAATATTCTTGGAATTCACCAGCAAAGATATATCATTCGGAGCATCATACATTATCTTGAGGATATCCCGGTTTTCAAAGAAATTTCTCAGCGTCCCGTCGGCTATATCATTGGGGTCAACTATGATGCTATCGGTCCCGTCATAAATCTGTATCAGGCACAACTGCTGCCCATAGGCATACCGGTGGTTATTCGCTTCGGTATCCAAGGCAATGACCGTCCGCTTGGCTTCCGAAAGATCATCCAGATACTTCTGAAGCTTAACGCCGGTGTTAATAAATTTGTAATCAGACAACTTATTGTCTCTTCGCTTCCTTAGCTTGACCTCATACACTATACCACTATCTGACTTAGAGTTACCTGTGTTGGAGGTTCGAGTCCTCCGCAGTTCAGGCTCGTTTTTGGAGAATATCTCAGCGACCCGCCCTGACTCCGGTAATTTACACGCCTTTCCCGTATCGACAACCTACCCAAAAATAAGCTAGTCGAAACACTCGGCGGCGGCTTCCGGCACCGAACATTACCTAGCGTATAAGCTGCTGCGCGCCATAGAAAAACCTCGGCGGTCTCAGTCCGTGCCAGATTTCATCACAAGCACTCAGTTCCTCTCCGGTAATACTCAAGTCCACAGCGCCGACATTTTCCTCAAGCTGTATAACGGAATTAGCTCCACAGATAACCGACGTTATTGTCCGGTTGTTAAGTATCCAGGCGAGAGCAAACTGGGCCATACTGTGACCATGCTGCTGGGTTAATTCTTTGAGCGTCGAGACTGCTTTAAAGTTTCCCTCCAACCAGTAACGGGCGCTGTATACCTTCCCCTGTTTTTGATTGCTAAAACGGGTGCCTTCCGCCGGGGGTTTACTCGAATCGTGTTTACCGGTGAGCAATCCCGCAGCCAATGGATTGTAGACACATACCCCGATTCCTTCATTACTGCATATCGGCAGGAATTCATCTTCAATCTCTCTCGTAATCAGGTTGTATGGCGGCTGGGTACAATCATAACGGGTCAGATTGTTAAGCTCACTCACCCACAGTGCCTTGGAAAGCTGCCAACCGAAGTAATTGGAACAGCCGATATAGCGTACTTTGCCTTGATGTACCAGGTCATCCAGGGCACGCAGTGTCTCATCGACAGGCGTCGCCGTATCCCAACGATGGGTATAATAGATATCGAAATAATCCGTCCCAAGACGGCGTAAGCTGCCTTCAACAGCGTCCATGATATGTTTCCGCGAACAACCGATATCATTTACGCTCGGGCCAGACTGCCAGCCACCACCCTTCGTGGCCAGCACTACGGAATCACGTACGCTTCCCTTAAGCGCCTTCCCCACTATTTCCTCGGTTTTCCCATCCACGTATTGGTCGGCGGTGTCAATGAAATTAATACCCGCGTCTATGGCCCAATTGATCAGCTTTATCGACTCCGCTTCGTCTATCTGGTTTCCAAAGGACATGGTACCCAAGGAAATCTCGGATACCATCAGTCCGGTCCGGCCCATTTTTCGGTATTTCATTGTTCCCTCCATTTCAGCGATTGATGTATGCTAATACTACCACCAATCAATTGTCAATATCAGAAAAACAACTCTTTTACGGCCAAGAGTTTTGCAACCGGCTACTGTTCAACAATCGCTGCCGCCCGGACCCACCCGCCGTTGACAGCCAGAAAACAACAAGTTAAGATGAACACATTCGTTTCTGAGAAGAAT
>CBDUSH010000193.1:0-3039 GCA_965369965.1 uncultured bacterium
GAGGATACATCAATTTCAACCAAATGCAAATAAAACCATTTTATATTATACTTGACTGATTCCTGATAGGGTGTAAAATCAGGAAGGTGCCCTGATACAAAACGTTTCGTTGCAGGAGGTTGCCCAATGACTGCCCGCAGAGCTTTACGTCTGGCCGACAAGGATAACGTGGCCACCAGTCTGGAGGATATCGAGCCGGGGGCGGCGGTGCTGGTGAGCCTGGGTAAGGACAGTGAGGAAATCACCGCCCTGGAAGAAGTGCCCTTCGGCTTTAAAATGGCCGTGACCGATATCCCCCGGGAGGCTCCGGTCATCAAGTACGGGGAGCCGATCGGGGTCGCTTCGGAGGACATAAAAAAGGGACAGATGGTGCACGTCCACAATATCGCCGGGGCAAGGGGCCGAGGAGATTTGAATGAAAGAGAATGAGATGAAATTCCTGGGTTACCCGAGGCCGGACGGCTCGGTCGGTATCCGTAACCACGTGCTGGTGCTGCCGGGGGGCTTTTTTGCCTCCAAAATATGTGATACCGTGGCCGGTACCCGGACCATATTGACCGCCGACAACGGCAGCGGCCGTACCGGGAGTGACCGTGAAACAATCGGCCGGACGCTTATCGGGCTGGGCAGCAACCCTAACGTGGCCTCGGTCATCATCCATTCGCAGTATCCCGGCGCCGGCTATCCGGAACTGAAACCGTCTCACCTGGCCGAAGAAATCGCCCGTTCCGGGAAATGGGTCGAGTTTATTGATAACGTTCAGGAAGGGGGCACCTTCCGGGCGCTGGAAAAGGGAATTCAGACGGCGCGGAAAATGGTGCTGGAAGCCTCGCGGATAAGACGCCGGCCGTTTGACCTCAGCCGGCTGGCGCTGGGCGTCAAGTGCGGCCATTCGGATACTACTTCGGGCATCGCCGGCAACCCGGTCGTCGGCAACCTCTTTGACCGTATCATCGGCGCCGGAGGCACCGCTTTCTTCGGGGAGACCACCGAAATAATCGGCGCCGAGCATATCCTGGCCCGGCGGGGTATCAATAAAGAAGTAACCGAAAAGATTTTACGGGCGGCGGCCTATACGGAGAAGATAGCCAAATCAACCGGGGAGGACATCCGTACCATTAATCCGGTGCCCTCAAATATCGCCGGCGGGATTTCCACGCTGGAAGAAAAGTCGCTGGGCGCCATTCACAAAGCGGGGTCAAGTCCCGTTCAGGACGTGCTTCGCTACGGGGAGCGTCCGCCGGGCAAGGGCCTCTACTTCGTGGATAACTGGATGAATTCGGCTTCCATCTTTGCCGGATACGCGGCGGCCGGGGCGCAGCTGGTCATTTTTCAGTTGGGCGGCGGCGGCCTGTCCGGGGAAGACCTGCTGTATACTTCTACAGCAGTCGTTTCACCGCTGATGTGGACTACCGCCAATCCCAAAACTCTGGCTATGGCGCCCACCAGCCTGGATTTCTTTTCCGGCGCGGTGATGGAAGGCACGGAAACAGTCGAAGAAGCCGGCGAGAAACTGCTCCGGACAGTACTGGAAATCGCGTCGGGGACCCTGACCAGGGTGGAGACCCTCAACTACGTTAATCCGACGCAGCTCTACCTGAGAGAGCCGTGCTTTTAGAGCCGGCCGTCTCTTGGAATAGGCAGCGAATCAGGCAAACCGGCCCTATTTTGGCTTCAAGGCGGCCACCAGCGGCTTGATGATATCAAGCGCCCGGTCGGCTTCCTCGATAGTTATCGTGCAGGGCGGGCAGATGAACAGTCGGTTGCCCCTCCAGCCGATAACCCGCGTGAAAATGCCGGCGTCAAACAGGTCCTGACATAGTTTGTCTTTGGTCGCTGGGTCAATCGGCTCTTTGGTCTTTTTGTCATTTACCAGTTCAATAGCCTGAAAAAGACCGCGGCCGTCAGCGTAGGCGACGCAGGGCAGGGGCACGAACTCAGTTTCCAGGCGCTGTTTAATATGATTACCTACCGTGGCGGCATTTTCGGCTACTTTATCCTTAACGTAGATATCCAGGGCCGCCGAGGAAGCGGCGGCGGCGATGGGGTGCCCGCTGTAGGTAAAGCCGTGGGCCATGTAGTTGTCCTTCAGCACGTCGAAAACCCGGTCGTTGAGCGCCACCGCGGCAAAAGGCAATGCCGAATTGACAATCCCCTTGGCCATGGTCATCATGTCGCCCTGGACATTCCAATGCTCGCAGGCGAACATTTTACCCGTCCGGGCGAAGCCGGACATGATCTCGTCGACGATGAGCAGGATATCGTATTTCTTGCACAGCTCAGCCACCCGCGGCCACCAGCCGGGGGGCGGTTCGATGACGCCGGCCGCGCCCATGATTGACTCGGCGATGAAAGCGGCGATACTCTCCGGGCCTTCCGCCTGAATGACCGCTTCCAGGTAATTAAGGGTCGCTTCACAGGGGTCGGCGACGTCGCCGAACATGCAGCGGTAGTTGTAAGGCGGAGCCACGTGGACAAAGCCGGGAGCCACCGGCCCGAATGGGTTCTGGTTGAGGCCGCGCCCCAGTCCGGTCACGTTGGTCGATATCCCGGCCGAACCGTGATAAGAGGCGTAAAGGCTGATGACCTTATATTTACCGGCCAGCCCTTTCCGGCTCCAGTAGAAACGGGCCATTTTCACCGCCGAATCCACCGCCTCGGCGCCGCCCGAAGTATAGTGAAAGTGGTTCAGGTCTCCCGGCGTCAGCCGGGCGAGTTTTTCGCTTACTTCGACGATGTACGGATTGGTCATACCGAAGAAAGTGGTCACGAAATCTATCTCGCCCATGGCTTTGGTCACCGCGTCGGTGATTTCCTGCCGGCGGTGGCCTAAATTGACGCATATCAGCTGTGACGAGAGGTCGATATACTCCTTGCCCTCGGTGTCCACCAGGTATATGCCATGGGCTTTTTCCATGACGATGCCCTGGTTCCGGCCGACTGTGTACATACCATGGATTACTTTTTCCGCGTCGGATTCGAGAATCTCCTGCGTCCGTTTACTCACCATTTTCGCGTCTCCTATCTTGCCCGGTATTT
>CBDUSH010000194.1:0-3013 GCA_965369965.1 uncultured bacterium
GAGATTGCTTCGCTTCGCTCACAATGACACCACCTCCCAGATTGCTTCGTCGCGGTGCTCCTCGCAATGACAGGCGGAGGGAGATTCTTCGTCACTTCGTTCCTCAGAATGACAGGTTGGGGCTCTTCGTAATGACAGGGCGGGTATTGCGCGGGGGAAAAATCCCCCTTAGTCCCCCTTTTTCAAAGGGGGAAACGAAAAAGTTGGAGATTGCTTCGCTTCGCTCACAATGACACCACCTCCCAGATTGCTTCGTCGCGGGGCTCCTCGCAATGACATTTGAGACAAGGCCCTTTTTAAGGGGAAAAGGGAGAGAGCTTAGGGAAAAACCACCCAGATTGCTTCGCCTTCCGGCTCGAAAGCCGGAATGGTCTCGCAATGACAGTCGGGGGTCTCCCTTTACAAAAGGGAGAAGAAACGCGTGGAGCCCCTTTTGCACACCCCGGCGAGAAGTTTTCGTAAAAGGGGAAAAGAGAGAGTTAATTAACAGGCCGGTCAGGGTAGTCGTAATTTTATGGTAAAGGGATTATAATGAGAGTAACCATTGACCGATCCCGACAAGGAGGTAACCAGATGGCGGAGAGAGTGATGATATTCATCGACGGAAGCAATCTCTACCATTCGCTGAAACATACTTTTCGCAGGACCGACCTCGACATCGGCCGGTTCTGCCACAAGCTGCTGGGCAAGCGCAAGCTTATCCGTATTTACTACTACAACGCCAAGGTGGGCCTGAAAGAAGAGCCGGAACGCTACCTGAGCCAGCAGAAGTTTTTCGCCGGCGTCAGCGCCATTCCCTACAGCGAGCTGCGGCTGGGGCGGCTGGTCTATTCACAGTGGCCTTCGGTTCCGCCGGTGGAAAAGGGAATTGACGTACAACTGACCACGGATATGCTGACCCACGGCTTCAAGAACAACTATGACGTGGCTATTCTGGTCGCCGGAGACAATGACTTCGTCGGCGCGATGCAGGCAGTCAAAGACTACGGCAAGCACGTCGAGGTGGCCCTGTTCGGGCGCGAAACCACTTCCCAGCAACTGAGAAGTGTCGCCGACAAGATTATCACCATAAACTCCCGTTTCCTGAAAGGAAGCTGGAAATCCCAGCAGGCGCATGATTCGGGGGGGAAACAGAATCAGCCGGCGGGCTAAGCACCGCCAGGGCGAGCTTCCCCGGGAAGAGGGCGCCTGCCGCAAAGACTGGGGCGGCCGGTTACCGGTTGCCCTCGCCTACCCCAACAGCTACTACCTGGGAATGTCCAATCTGGGTATCCACGCCGTTTACCGCCTCCTGAACAGGGAGGACGGCGTGGTCTGCGAGAGAGTTTTCCGGGAAGGCGGCCACGGGGATAAAAACCCGGCTGTGCTGTCCGTAGAATCCCGACGGCCGTTGACCGATTTCGCGGTGGTCGCTTTTTCCATCTCCTACGAACTCGACTATTTCCACGTGGTGTCGATGCTCAAAGCCAGCGGGATACCGCTGCGCGCCGCCGACCGGGACGAGCGTCACCCGCTGGTCATTGCCGGCGGGCCGTGCGTTTCGGCCAACCCGATGCCGCTGTCGCCGTTTTTCGACGGCCTGTGCATCGGGGAAGCGGAAGCGATATTACCGGGGATGCTGCCGGTGCTTGAGGAAGGTATCGGCGGGCGGCGGGACGAGCTTCTGAAAACACTGGCCGAGCTACCCGGCGTCTACGTCCCGCAATGTAACGGACGGACGGTGGCCCGGCAGCGGGCAGCCAGCCTGGACGATTTCCCGGTGACTTCCGTAATCCTTACCCCGGACACCGAGCTGGGCGATTTGTACCTGATAGAAGTGCAGCGCGGCTGTAACTGGAGCTGCCGGTTCTGCCTGGTGAGCACCATTTTCAGTCCGGCGCGCTTCCGTTCCGTGGACCGCCTGCTGGAGACGGCCGCCGAAGGGCTCAAGCACCGCCCGCGGCTGGGACTGGTGGGGCCGGCGGTTTCCGACCACCCGCAACTGGAGGAACTGCTGACCGGTCTGCAACGGATGGGGGCCGAATTCTCCATCAGTTCGCTGCGGGTGAACCGTCTCTCCGACCGGGTACTGGAGGCGATAGCCCGGGGCGGGGCGCGGACAATTACCATCGCTCCTGAGGCGGGTTCGGAGCGGCTGCGGCAGGTTATCCGGAAAGACATCGGCGAGGAGGATGTCTTACGGGTGGTGGATAAGGCGGCGGGGCTGGGATTCAAACAGATCAAGCTTTATTTCATGGTGGGACTGCCCACCGAAACGGATGAGGACATCGAGGAAATTATCCGGCTGACGATGGAGAGCCGGGCGATCCTGGAACGGAAACAGAGCGGGATACGCCTGACGCTGAACGTGGCGCCGTTCGTGCCCAAGGCGGGCACTCCTTTCCAGCGGCTGCCGATGGAGTGCCTGCCGACCCTGGACAAACGGCTGACCCGGCTGAAGAGCGTCCTGCCCGCCAGGGGAATCAGGGTCAAGAGCGAAAGCCCGGCCTGGAGCCAGGTGCAGGCGATACTGGCGCGGGGCGACCGGAGCCTGGCCGGAGTGCTGGAAAGCACCGAAGAGGTGACGCTGGCAGGATGGCGCAGGGCGGTGGAGAAGTGCCGGCTGGATGCCGATTACTACGCCCACCAGAGGTGGGATACCGGGCAGGGGCTGCCCTGGGGGATGATTGATTCCGGGGTGAAGGCGGGGCGGCTGGAGAATTTTTGTATAGACATTCCGTTGAGTGGTTCTTCTTAAAGGGATAACGGGATTTTTGTAGATAATTGAGAGGCTTACCCGCTTGTAAATGCCTGGTAATGCCGGGGTGTTTAAGAGGGAGGTTTATTGACCTCACCCCCTGTATCCCCCTCTCCTGAGAGGGGGAGTTATGGATAAGAGAGGCTCCGCCTCTCTTAAACTCTCCGTTTAGTAGTTCTACCTGAAGGGAGGTGGGGAATTTTTGTATGGACATTCCGTTAAGTAGTTTTACCTGAAGGGATATGGGGAATTTTTTGTATAGACACTGCGTCTACA
>CBDUSH010000195.1:0-3005 GCA_965369965.1 uncultured bacterium
ACCCCCGACCTCTGCGATGCGAACGCAGCGCTCTCCCGATTGAGCTATATCCCCAAGTTACACCCGGATTATACCATAATATAGGCTTTAGCCTTTTACCCCACCCTGATGTTCGATTCGTTTTATCTGGTAGTGCAGCTTACCCGCCGGAACGCTTATCTCCACCGCTTCCCCCTCGTTACCGCCGATCAGTGCCTTTCCCAGGGGGGAAGCAAAGGAAATCTTGTGCTGGAGTGGGTCTACCTCCGTGGGGCTGACAATAACGTAACTGACCTCTTCACCGGTGGCTGTTTCGAACAGGGTAACTCTGTCCCCGATATTTACCTTGACATCGGACGTGCGGTCCCCGTTAAGGATCGCCGCCACTTTCAGCGTCTCTTCAAGTTCTTTGATACGGCCTTCAAGGTGGCCGCGCTTCTCCCGGGCGGCGGCGAGAGGTGCGTTCTCCTTGAAATCTTTGTCGGCTGCCGCTCGCCGGGTCTCCTCGATAAGTTCCGGACGTTTGCTTTTGAGAGTGGCCAGTTCGGCCTCCAGCTCGGCGTATCCCTGGGGCGTTAAATGGATGGTTTCGGGCATACCCGGTCGGGCTGACAGCGCCGGCCCGCTTTTCGTTTTCTTCGCCTTGAGATGAGCCGCCAGGTTTATCCGGCACCATCCGTGCTTTTTGGCATGGGACAGGAAAGCTCGTACCACCGCCAGTTTTTTATCCTGGTTGGTGTCGGATAGAGACAATCTTTCGGCATAATTAGCTATCTCGTGGGCGGTAAGTCTGACCAGAGAGCGCTCTGCGCCGTACCAGCGGACAAATCTGTTTAACTCCGCCTGACTGGCCTCGCTTTTCTCTGGAGAAAGTTGGGACAGGAACTGAAAGGTCGCCTCTCCCAGGGTCGGATTCTGGTTATCTGTAATTGACATAAATCACTCCTGGAATATTAATAACGGTTAGCCCTGGCTTGCTTTGGCCGCGGCTGATGTCCTGCCCAGGATTCGTGCCAACACGGCGCGTCCCAGTACCATCGGTATTGCCTTACCGTGCCAGTCGAAAGAAACGTCATCCGATTCAAGCAGCGCCTTATCGATTCCATTGGCTTTCATGATATAGAATAACCGGTCTATCTGGCGGTCACTCAACCGCTCGAAAAGCTTTCTGGCCCGGTAGCCGGTTTTTAGCTCTCGTCCCAGTCTCCGCCGCCATCTCCGCTCATATTTGGCCAGGTTCCCGGACGAAAGGTCGTCACTCTGCAGCGCCTGGTGCAGGGTAGCGACGGCGATATCGGCACAGAGCAGGCCGAAGTAGATGCCGCCTCCGGTGGTTGGTTTTACCTGTCCGGCGGCGTCTCCCACCGCAATCACCCGTTCGCCACAGGTTCGTTCCAGCGGCTGCAGGGGAATCCCCCCTGAATTCATCTCGGCTTCCGTTGTGGTCAGCTTGCCCTGTTCCCGCAGGGAGGTCATTAATTGTTTCAGGTGACCCCTGGGATTTTCACGGGACAATAACCCGACTCTGGCCGTCAGTGCTGAAGTCGGTACCAGCCAGCCGAAAAACCCGGGCGCAATTTGCCGCCCCAGGTAGACTTCCACCTCATTTATCCCCGTGGTGGCAACCTCTGCCTGGGCGCCGACCACGAAGTCGCCGCCCGCCCCCATGCCCATTCGCCCGGTCAGTTTCGAACCGAAACCGGTGGCAATAACCGCCACCCTGGCTTCGATAATCGTCTTCTCGCCCTGGTGTAAAACCTCAATTTCAATCCGGTTATCCTTATTTTCCAGACGGCTGACCAGTCTGTCGGGGAGGTATCTGGCGCCTTTATTGATTGCCCGGTTGGCCATCATCAGGTCGAAAGCCGCCCGGTCAAGAATACAGGCCTGGGTTGCCTCCCGTTGCACGTGCAGCAGGTTTCCCGATGGTGAAAATAGCCGGGCGCTGTTCGCCTTTTTTAAAATCACACTGTCATCAATGTCAAAGGCACTGACACATTCCTGGCCGATTATGCCGGTACAGCAGACACCGGTCCCCGCCTGCGGTCCCCGTTCCAGCACGGCCACATCGTGCCCCGCCTCTGCCAGTTGGCCGGCGGTGTAGCTGCCTATAGGTCCGCCGCCAATAACTGCAACGTCATACAACTTTGTTCCTGATGCCCTCCGAAATATATTTAACTTGCTGGCTTTCCATATCCGGTATATAATTCACTCTGCATTCGGTGAAGTGGCTTCAGGCTGGTTTCTTTTCAGGATTTTCCTGAGGTAATGGAACGCCACGGGTAAAATGGTGACAACAACAATAATCAGCAGTGAGTTCAGGCCGTTTATACTGATCCCGAGTAACAGATTAAGGGCTAGAATACTGAGGGTCACCACGGCGATGGACAGGCCGACAGAAAGGACGCTTCTTTCCAGAAGGTTTATCTTTTCAAAAAAAACGAGTGTCCAGGCGAAACCAGGCAGGAAAAAAACCACCGCCAGCCCCAGTAACGCCCTGACGGCGGGCACACCATCAAGGAACGGGAGCATAAAATCCGTTATCTGCCTGATTGGGGCAATCCAGTCCATAACTTATTTTTCCTGTATATCTCTTCTCGGTCGGGCTTTCTTATGAATTGGCGGCGCTGTTTTTCGTTCCATACCGGTCCCGGGGTATCTGATGGTACCCGTCCTGGCGCAGGCTTATTATATCGCCATTAATTTTCGGAGCCTGGGGGCATATCCGGCGTTTTTTCGTGGCTACTTTGCTCGCCATCCATGCCTCGGTCGCCATTGTCGTGGTGATTGTGCTCGTCACTTACATACTACTTAATCTCAAAGGTAACTTCAAGCATACCTCGGGGATGACGCCGGTCCGACCGGTGATACTGTTGACACCGCCCGGCTCTATTGTCGCCGGGGAATAAATTATGATAGTATAGTTTCAGGGAAAAGTCCGGGGTGTAGCGCAGCCAGGTAGCGCACCTGAATGGGGTTCAGGTGGTCGGAGGTTCGAATCCTCTCACCCCGACCAATTAAACAGG
>CBDUSH010000196.1:0-2926 GCA_965369965.1 uncultured bacterium
CCATTTCCAGAAGCTTGGGGAAAAGGTCAGTCTCAAACATGGAGTAAGTGGCTGGTGGGACGTGCTGAAGTACTTCCGGGTCCAATATGTAAATACCGGCATTAATCAGGTTGGTGGTGACTTTATCCCAGGTCGGCTTCTCCACGAAGCGCTTTACCATGCCATGCTCATCTTGTTCCACAATGCCGTATATTATGGGGTTATCAACAGGCGTTAGAGCTATGGTGGCCTTGGGCCTGGCTTCCTGGTGGTGACGCATCATCTCGCCCAGGTCGATCCCGGTCAGCATATCACCGTTAAAGACAAAAAAAGGCTCATCAAGTAACGACCCGGCATTCTTTACCGCTCCCGAGGTGCCCAATGGCGTTTCCTCCACTGTGTAGTTGATGCGAACTCCCAGACTATTGCCATCACCGAAATACTCCTTTATTACCCCCGGCAGGTAGTTCAGAGCTAGCACGAAGTCAGTGATGCCATGTTTGGCGGCATTTAACAGAACATGTTCCAGTAAAGGACTATTGAGCACCGGTACCATTGGCTTGGGGATGCCGCAGGACAGAGGACGTAAACGCGTCCCATGTCCACCAACCAGAATTACCGCTTTCATAAGCTCCTCACGCAGCCGTTCCGCCGATTAATTACGCCATTATCATAGTTTATTTTTATCGAATGAAATCATATATGTCAATTCGGAAAATATCGGCAAAAGCCGCTTTAGCTAGGCTGAATCTTTACCGTTTTGGATTTAGGGACTTGCCCAGGTCAATGATAAGTAAGACTACGTATAGCTGTCGAACACGGTGACGGATATATTAAGGCAAAGGCAGTATCATGATCGGAGGGTTTAAGAGCGTGAAAATAACGATAGTAGGCGCCGGAGTAGTTGGCGAGGCGACGGGGACAGTCCTTGCGCAGCACGGATTTGATATTGTATTTACGGACGTCAGTGCCGGAGTAGTCAGCCGGTTACGCGAGAAAGGGCATCAGGCTTTCGAGGTCGGAGAGCTGGAAAAAATGGATACAGACATCTATATGCTGTCCATTCCTACTTATCCGCTGGATCTCTGCCGCGATCAGGCTGAAGCGGAAAAACTTGAGAAATCAATGAGCCCTGTGGAATGGTGCGACGTAGGCATTAACTTCACCAAATCGGCTTCGGCCACAATTGGGAAGTGGCTGGCATCCGCCAACCGCTATCAGCTGGTGGTGATCAGGAGTGCAGTCCTGCCCGGCACTACTGAAGAAATGATCATACCTATTCTCCAAGAGCAATCGGGTAAAAAGGCAGGTGTTGACTTCGGGGTCTGCGTAAACCCGGAGTATCTCCGCGAGAAAGTGGCAGTTCAGGATATCGCCAGCCCCTGGGTTAATGTTATCGGCGAACTTGACCAGAGGGCTGGGGACATGTTGCAGCAAGTCTATCAGTGGTCAACGGCTCCGCTGTACAGGGTCTCCTTAAAAGAGGCAGAAATGCAAAAATTCATCCATAACCTGTGCAACGCTACCAAGATATCATTTTTTAACGAGATGAGGCTGTTTTGCAAACAGATCGGGGTGGACGATGGCGTAATAATCCCCATTGTGGCTAAGAGCGCTGAGGCACTATGGAATCCCGAGTATGGTACCAGGGACCAGGGTCCCTTCGGTGGAAAGTGCCTGCCCAAAGATACTGTCGCTTTCGTGGCCTGGGCGCAGCGAAGCGGCTGGGAAGCCCGCATGGTAAAAGCGGCGATCGAAGTAAATGATCTTTATGCCGCTCAACTCCAGGAACCCCTCGTCTCATCTGCGCTACCAACTTAGAGCAGTCGACATGGAAGATATTACTTCCCTGCTGCTTTTCTATTTGCCCTTGGGAGTGGTGGGGCTCTGGCGGTGGGGAACCTGGCTGATGCGGAGATCTATCGGCTGGTTCTACCGGCAGGATAAACATGATTACACTGACGGTGTTTCGGTGGTGACGCCTGTCTACAAAGAAAACCCGGCAGTTTTCCGCATGGCATTAGAATCATGGAAAGCCAACAACCCCGTCGAGATAATCGCTGTAATTGACTATGTTGATGAAGATTGCATCAGGGAATTCCAGCTATTCAGTCAGGAATACAATGGCGCCAGACTCATTGTTACCGAGAAACCTGGGAAAAGGCCCGCCCTGGCTGACGGCATCAAGGCTGCATCGGGTGATATTATAGCCCTGGTGGATAGTGATACGGTGTGGAGCGATTCTGTCCTGGTGGAAGCGCTGCGACCTTTCGCTGACTCGGCAGTAGGTGGCGTAGCGACCCGGCAGAACGTCCTTAATCCCAAGTCAATTGCTCAGAACATCTTCGATATTCAGCTTGACCTGAGATTCTATGACGATATGATGCCGGCGTCGGTGATGGGGGATGCTTTTACCGTATTGTCCGGGCGGACGGCTTTTTATCGCCGTCAAGCCATACTACCCCTGGCCGATGACCTGGTCAATGAAAAATTCTGGAACAGGCTGTGCATTGGAGGTGATGATAAACGGCTGACCTATCTTGTAGAGTCGGCCGGATGGAAAACCCGCTATCAGCATACCGCCCAGGTTTATACGCCGGGGGCACCGGATATGGCTACCCTGTTCAAACAACGCACCCGCTGGGCAAGAAATACCTGGAGGGCAGACCTCAGGGCCATGTGGCAGGGCTGGGTGTGGAAACATAAATTTCTCTCTTTCGTCCTGGTAGACCGGATAATCTCCAATTTTACCCTGCTCTTGAGTCTGGCATTCTTCTTAGTTTCCCTGGTCCTTCATCTCTGGTTGCCGGCGGGTATCCTGGTACTGTGGTGGCTGGTCAGCCGGGGAGTGAGAATATCACCGAACCTTTTCAGGCATCCCTCAAACATAAAATTGATACCGGTATATGTGGTCACGAACTTCGCCATGGCCATCGTACGTATTTAT
>CBDUSH010000197.1:0-2908 GCA_965369965.1 uncultured bacterium
GCAGGTGGGTGGCGCCATTGGCAAGTCAATACGGCAGTTCCGTCTAGCACATGAAAGTAAGGAGGAGAAAACATGAAGTCAAACTCCCAGCGTCCTCGCTGGCCAATCTCGGCGGGTGCACCCCTAATCCATGACTTTGCTTATACATATTGAATCGGTAAAAAGCAATTCAGCTTATTTTGTCCGATCTACTTGCAACGTAAACTGGCCGGTACTATTGATCCTGAAACACAGGTATGTATTGCGTACACGTCTTCAGAATGACATTTGAGGCAAGACCCTTTATCAAAGGGAAGGGGGATGATTTCATGAAGAAGGGGATTAAGGGGGTGAGGTTGATATAACATCAAATCTTATAACGGCGTGGTCAGGGCGGCGTTGAGTATCAGGCCGAAGAAAACGAGGTAGCCGAAGACGTGAATCCCGGCGGCTACCGGGTCTTTCTTGATGGCGGCAAAGGGTATCTTCGGGGTCAGTTTATCGACCAGGTAGAAGAGAGCGATACCGATGAGCAGGCTGACCAGGAAGCTCAGGGCGAGCAGGCCGAGGCGCTGGAGATCGAAAAAATAGCCGAGGACAGGCCCGCCGATGACGGTGGGGGCGGTGGTGGCGCCGTGGATGACGAGGCCGGCCAGGATGTAGAAGCCGGCGATGAAGAGGCCGGTGGCAACGGGGCTTTCCCCGATGCGCTGGCGGTGGGGGATGTGAGGCGTCATGGCGTCAAGCGCCCGGATGCCCAGCCAGGCAAGGAACAGGCAGATGGCGGTGAGCCAGATGGTTTTTGCCATCCAGAGCAGGGCGGTTATCCAGAAAGGAACCGATAAACCTAATTCGTTCATGAGCCATCCTCCTTGCGGTTCAGGGCAGGAACAACGGGGTGATATAAGTCTCGATGACCGCCGCGGGCAGCAGCAGGGCGACGGCAATCAGCAAGTACTTCGCGTTCTGTTTTATATTTGGTATTATAAGGCTTTTTTTCCCTTTTGAGAACAGGGCGGTAATGGTGAGGGCGCCGAAGCTGAGGGCGGCCGCCTCGCCCATGATGATGGCCGGAAGCTCCAAAATGCCGTGCGGGAGTATCCCGGCGAGCAGGAAGCCCCATGATTCCTCACGGGCGACCATGACGGAGACGAAAGAGATAATCCAGCCGTTCATGGTTAGCGCCAGTACCGGCACCAGGAGGAGGATGGGGCTGAAGACGAAGCTGACCGCCAGCGCCAGGACGTTTTTGAAAAAGATGAAAACGGCCGTGGAAAACTGGAAGGGGCCGAGCATGGCGGCCAGTTCCCGGAGGGCGGTCATGTCATCATTCAGCACCTCGGCGCTGGTAACCGGCATGAGCACGCCCAAAAGAATACCGGCACCGAAGAGGGCGGCAGCGATTATAAGCCAACTCCGGTAGCTTAACATGGCGGCATCCTAACGGCCGTCCCAGCGGTCATAAAAG
Organism: uncultured bacterium; assembly: GCA_965369965.1. GTDB lineage: Bacteria > Chloroflexota > Dehalococcoidia > Dehalococcoidales > RBG-16-60-22 > JACZSH01. The sequence continues at coordinate 1,448 of CBDUSH010000197.1, forward strand.
ACGATTTCGGACAGTTCTTTGCGGGGGCGCGGCTCTCGAACCTGGTCAGGGTAACCGAGAGGCGTCATCGCCACCGCGCAAAAGCCTTCCGGGACCTGTAAAATCCGGGCGACTTCTCCGGCATCAAAGAGGCCGACGTATACCGTGGCCAGTCCCAGCGACTGAGCCGCCAGCACCAGGTTCTGCATGGCGATGGCGACGTCAAACATGAACCAGTCACCTTTGTCAGTAGACGGCACGCCGCCGGAGCAGCCGGCTTTAGCCAGTTCGGCGCAGGCGACGAGGGTAACCGGGGCGTTCCTGACGGCATCGGCCGCCGGATTGTTGGTCGATAGTGTTTCGGCGATTTGATTCTTGATGGCGCCGTCCCGGACGACGACAAAGCGGGAACACTGGGTGTTGGCCCAGGAAGGCGCCTGGCGCGCCGCTTCCAGTACCGTTTCCAGCGTCTTTTCGGGTATCGGGTCGGTCTTGTATTTGCGGATACTCCGCCGGGCCGTGATTGCCTCCAGAACTTCCATGCAGCCTCCTTCGAGTCAGTCTTTTTTTTCTTCTTCCCAGGCGTTCCTGCCGATAAGAGAGACGAAGCGGCAACCGCCCAGGTTTTCCACCAGATTGTCCTTTTCCCGGCGGGTAAATTTTTGCAGTTCCTGTACGCGGCGTGTCCCCACCGGAATGACCAGCCGCCCGCCGAGAGCCAGCTGGGAGAGGAGGTCGGGAGGTACCCGGGGCGCTCCGGCGGTGACCATGATGGCGTCATAGGGGGCACCGTCCGGCCAGCCCAGAGTCTCGGTGGCCGGGTGCATCTCAATATTACGGTAGCCCCGGCCGGCAAGGACTTCCCGGGCGGTTGCGGAGAGAGCCGGCAAACGCTCCACGGTAACCACCCGCCGGGCCAATTCGGCGAGGACGGCCGTCTGATAGCCGCTGCCGGTGCCTATTTCCAGCACCGTCTCCCCGCCGGTCAGCGCCAGTGCCTGGGTCATCAGGGCGATGATGAAGGGCTGGGAAATGGTCTGCTCCAACCCGATGGGCAGCGGACTATCTTCGTAGGCGAGGTGCCGGCTGGGTACGGGGACGAAAAGCTCGCGGGGTATGCCGGACATGGCGGCCAGTACCCGCTTATCCGTAATCTCACTGCCGAGGTTGTCAATCAACCTGGTTCTTGCCGCGGTAAAGTCCATATTAACCGCCGGAAAGGCTAGGAGAAGACCAGAGCCAGCACGATAAGCACCGCCAGGATTATCCCCGCCAGCAGGCCGATTCTCCGCAGCTCGGCGGCGACGTAAGGATACCTGAGCCCGGCAACGGTTTTCCGGGGGGCCGGAGCCGCCGGGGGCGGTGTCACCGCTTTAACCGGCGGGGGGGCCACCGGAGCTTCACCGCCGGTGGACAATACCTGCTGTCGTTCCTGCTTTCTCTGATATCGTAATAATTGACTGCGTCGTGATTTTTGAGGCA
>CBDUSH010000198.1:0-2853 GCA_965369965.1 uncultured bacterium
TTATCGGCCGGCTGGACTTTCTCGGCCTGAGGGGAGTGGGACAGGAGCCTTCCTCAGTCTACGCGACAACGGTGCCCCACCTTGCCTTCATGGTCTTTCAGGGGATGTTTGCCATCATCACGGTGGCCCTGATTACCGGCGCGGTGGTGGAACGGATAAAATTCAGCGCTCTGCTTGTCTTCAGCGTCCTGTGGCTGACTTTTATCTACACACCGGTGGCGCACTGGGTGTGGGGTGACGGCGGGTGGCTGCTGCGGATGGGGGCGCTTGATTTTGCCGGCGGTACGGTGGTGCATATCACCGCCGGGGTGTCCGCCCTGGCCCTGGCCAGGATGCTCGGCCCGCGCAAGGGTTTTAAGGGCCGGGAACCGATGGAAGCCAACAACATCCCCATGGTGGTGCTGGGCGCCGGGCTGCTCTGGTTCGGCTGGTTCGGTTTTAACGCCGGCAGCGCCCTGACTTCCGGCGGGCTGGCGGTGAACGCATTTGTGGCCACTAACATTTCAGCGGCGGCGGCGGCCACTACCTGGATGGTGCTGAGCTGGATTTATCGGCGGCCCACCCTGATGGGTATGGCTACCGGAGCGGTGGCGGGGCTGGTGGCCATCACGCCGGCGGCTGGTTTCGTCACCCCGATGGCCGGTATCCCGATCGGCATCGGGGCGGCCGCGGTGTGCTACTACGCGGTGATGTTCCGGATGAAGCGGAACGTTGATGAATCATTGGATGTGTGGGCGGTGCATGGGATGGGGGGCACCTGGGGCGCCCTGGCGACGGGAATATTCGCCAGCACGGCGGTAAATCCGGGTGGCGCCGATGGTTTGCTGGCAGGTAATATGCTACAATTTGGTAAACAGTTTATCGGCGTGGCCGTGGTCTGGGTATTCGCCTTCGGCGGCACCTGGATACTGGCCAAACTGGTGAACGTCACCATCGGTCTCCGGGTAAGCGCTTCGGAAGAATCGGTGGGGCTGGACATCTCCCAGCATGGTGAACGTGCTTACGGCGGGGTGCTGCGGTGAAGAAGATAGAAGCCATCATCAGGGAGGAAAAACTGGAACCGGTGCGACAGGCGCTCGAAGAAGGCGGTTATTTCGGGATGACCATTACCGGAGTGAGCGGTCGGGGGAGGCAGAAAGGAATCTCGCTGCAATGGCGGGTGGGGGAATACCGGGTGGACTTCTTGCCCAAGCTTAAAATTGAACTCGTGGTGCTGGATGAAGACGTGCCCAAGACGTTGAACGCAATTACCCGAAATGCCCGCACCGGGGAGATGGGTGACGGTAAGATATTTGTATTGCCGGTGGAAAACGCAGTGCGCGTCCGGACCGGTGAGACCGGCGAAAACGCCATCTGATAACAGGTAATTAAATAATATAAAAAAGAAACGGAGGTAACAACGGCAATGAGCAGAGAGGAAAGCAGCGCCTACGTACTCAAGGCAGCTAAGGAGCATGACGTCAAGTTTATCCGGTTGTGGTTTACCGATATCCTGGGATTTATGAAGAGCTTTGCCATCACCGTGGAAGAGCTGGAGGGCGCCCTGGAAGAGGGGATGGGTTTTGACGGTTCGTCGATTGAAGGCTTTGCCCGCATCGACGAGAGCGATATGGTGGCCCTGCCCGACCCGGATACCTTTAAACTGCTGCCGTGGCGGCCTCGGGAACACAACGCGGTGGCGCGGATGTTCTGTGATATCCGCATGCCCGGCGGCCGGCCTTTCGAAGGTGACCCGCGTTTTGTCCTGAAGAGAAACCTGAAACGGGCGGCGGACCTGGGCTATACGTTTTACGTCGGGCCGGAACTGGAGTTCTTTTATTTCAAGGATGAGAAGGGGACGGAATTTCTGGACAGGGGCGGATATTTCGATTTGACACCGCTTGACGCCGCGAGTGAGATGAGGAAGGATACCGTGCTCGCCCTGGAGGACATGGGTATCGGTGTGGAGTATTCTCACCATGAAGTGGCTCCCAGCCAGCATGAAATAGACATGAGGTATACCGACGCCATGACCATGGCGGATAGCGTGATGACCTACCGGCTGGTGGTTAAGGAAATAGCCATGAAACACGGGGTTTATGCCACCTTCATGCCCAAGCCGGTCTTCGGGGTAAACGGCAGCGGTATGCACGTGCACCAGTCACTGTTTAAAGGAGAGCGAAACGCCTTTTTCGATAGTAATGACGAATATCACCTGTCCAAAGAGGCGAGGAGCTACATTGCCGGCATACTCAAGTACGCCCCGGAAATGACGGCGATTACCAACCAGTGGGTAAACTCTTACAAGCGACTGGTGCCGGGGTATGAGGCGCCGGTGTACCTGTCCTGGGCGCGGCGAAACCGCTCTGACCTGGTGCGGGTGCCGGAATACCGCCCGGGTAGAGAGAGGGCGACCCGGATTGAGTACCGGTCTCCGGACCCGGCCTGTAATCCCTACCTGGCTTTCAGCGTGATGCTGGCCGCCGGGCTGAAGGGAATTGCCGAAGGTTACGAGGCTCCGACACCGATAGAGGAAAACGTCTATGAGATGTCCGCCGCAGACAGGGAGAAGAGAGGCATTACGACCCTGCCTTCCAGCCTGCGGGAGGCGATACAGCTGACGGAAAAGAGCGAACTGGTGAGAGAAGCCCTCGGTGAGCACGTTTTCGAGAATTTCATCGCCAACAAGAAGATAGAAGCGGGTGAGTACCGGGTCCAGGTGACCGAATGGGAGCTTAACCGGTACCTGTCGATACTCTAGAGACACCGGGCCGGGAACGGGCGGTGAAGAGGAATCACCGCCCGAGTGTTCATCCCTCTCTCCGGTTTTGGAGAGAAGGCTGTTTTACGGAAAGAATTTGCGGCTGACTTTGG
>CBDUSH010000199.1:0-2843 GCA_965369965.1 uncultured bacterium
TGACACTCCCAGGGCAGTAAGAACGGTATTAAGGATAAACCCCACCAGAAAAGCGAAAGGAAAGATAAACAGGGCGATGGCCAGCGCCGTCCGGGCTCCCCTCTCCTTCCACATCACCGAGAACTGAGCCACGCAGGGGATGAAAAGGGTCAGGGTAACCGCCGCCACCACCAGCGGTATCCCCAGGAGCGCCCCCGAATTGTACATGTCATATAACCCGGCCGCCCCGAAGTCCCGACGGAATATACCGTAGAGAAAGACGGTGGACGTTTCGGCAGGCAACCCGATAAACTCAACCAGAGGTTCAAGTCCGGCGGTGATGATACCAAGCAACCCGGTAATGTCTCCCGCCCAGAGTAAAATGCTGGTCAGAATGAAAATAGGCAGCACCTCAACGAAGTACCATTGCAGCCGGGTATAGGTCTTGACCAGTACATTGGAGAGCTGGGGCATCCGCAGCGGCGGCACTTCCATGTAGAAGCTGGCCCTTTTACCGGGAACAACCCTGGCCGCCAGGTAGCCGACCAGTATAAACACCAGCCCGATCACCCCGGCCCAGATGACCAGGGTCATTACGCTCCCGGACAGGATGGCAAAAATGACTCCCAGCTGCGCCGAGCAGGGAATAGCCAGGGCGAGCAGAAAAGTGGTGATAACCCTCTCCCGCCTCGTCTCCTGGGTCTTGGTAACGATAGTGGCCATGGTGTCACAGCCGAACCCCAGCACCAGCGGGATCACCGCCCGTCCGTTCAGGCCGATTACCTTGAACACCCGGTCGATGAGCATCGAAAGGCGCGGCAGGTAGCCGCTGTCTTCGATGATGGAGAAAACGATAAAGAAGGTGCCCACGATGGGCAGTATCAGGGCAAAAGCATAGGTCAGGCCCAGGGTGACAATTCCGTATTCCCCGATAAAAAAGTCCTGCAGTATTTCAACCGGAATGTAGTTGACGGTGAGGCCGGTTACCCAGGGATTAATCCACTCCCCGAAAACAGTGCCCTCGATCAAGCCCACCAGGGTCTGGGCGCCGAAGACGCCCACAAACTGGTACAACCCGAAGTAAAGAACGATGAGCAGGATGGGAATCCCGGTCAGGGGATTCATCATCGCCCGGCTCAGCCTCTCGGCAAAACCGCCGCCTGTTTTCTCTTTAACGGTCACCACCGCCGCCAGGACCTGCCTGGCCTCCTGCTGCCGCCTCAGGGCCAGCACATAGCTTAACGGCTGGCCGTATCCGGCGCCGGCCTCGGCGACTATCTTTCGGATTGACGCATAGCCGGAGGCGTCCTGCTTTTCCACCCGCCGCTCCATCTGGGAATCACCCTGTAAAAGAAGCAGCCCGACCGCCCTCCCCGAGATGCCGTAGTCACCTCCCAGCAGGTTCTCGATGCGGCTCAACGCCGATTCTAGAGGTTTATCATACCGGAACTTCCGCCCGGTCTCCAGCATATTCAATCAGTTCTCTCCGCAGCGCGTCCATTCCGCGGCCGGTCGTGGCCACGGTGGCGACTACCGGCACGCCGAGTTGCTCGGCCAGCTTTCCAATATCAATCTCCATCCCCGCCGCCGCCACCTCGTCCATCATGTTCAGGTCAAGGATGATGGGCAGACCCGCCTCGATAAACTGGAAGGTCATCGGCAACATCCGCTCCAGGTTCTTGGCGTCCACCACGTGCAGGATTACCTCCGGTTTCTCTTCGAACAGTATCAACCTTGCCACCCGCTCTTCGTCGGTAATCGGCAGCAGGGAGTACATCCCCGGCGTATCCACTATCTCAATCTCCCTCCCCTCTACCTTCGCCTTTCCCCGGGAGACGTTCACCGTCGTCCCCGGATAATTAGAGACGGTGACGTAGGCGCCGGTGAGTTTGTTGAAGATAACGCTTTTACCCACGTTGGGATTTCCCACGATAGCCACTTTCCGCAGGCCGTTGTTTTCCGAACGGGAGCCGTCCCGGTGACAGCCGCCTGATGCCCGTCCGGGAGTGAAATTCCCCAATACTTGTCGCCAGTTTGCCATGCCGCCTGATTTCCTTTCTCTACCGCCGGATGCTAAAGCAGCCCCGGTGGTTATTCTGCCGCCGGTGTCGGCCGGAAGTAGAGGCCGAGCGCCGCCGCCAGGTAGACGACATAGGCCACCACTTCCACCAGGGATGGGTTGCCGTTATAACCGGTGATGGCGGTCAGGAACCGGCCGAAAGTCGATTTTTCGGGCAGTATATGGTTGATATCCCAGACGTGTTCGATCACCGGCGCAATAATACCCGCTTCGTAAAATTCGTGGATTCCATGAGCCAGCAGACCGGCCGCAAACACAATCAGCACCACGCTGGTTACGTTGAAAAAAGTCCTCAGGTTAAGCCGGGACGTCCCCTTGTAGATGCTGTAGCCGATAGCCACCGCCAGGAACAGCCCCAGGAAACCGCCGGCGGTAAACGCCGCCGGAGATTCGGCCACCCGCGTGGCGGCAAAGAGAAAGAGCACCGTCTCAATCCCTTCCCGCACCACCACCACGAAAGCCAGCAGGACAAGCCCCATTGACGAACCGCTGGTGAGCACGGAGTGTATCTGGGCGTGTAAATGCGCCTTGATGTCAACCGCCTGCCGGCGCATCCAGAAAATCATCCAGGTAAGCACGCCGGCGGCCAGAAACATGGCGATACCTTCAAATATTTCCTCCGCCTGTCCGCTGAACTCTCCGGCCAGAAAATAGATGGCGGCGCCGGCAATCAGGCTGACCAGGACCGCCAGCGCCGTGCCTGTCCAGACATACCTGAATGCCTGCCGGTTGTCTGACCGGGCGAGGTAAGCCAGGATAATCCCGATGATGAGGGCCGCTTCCA
>CBDUSH010000200.1:0-2839 GCA_965369965.1 uncultured bacterium
ACGGATGGTACCAGCAGTGTCTGCAATGCGGATACCAGCGCGACCTGAAGAACATAGTCAAAGCCAGGCCGCAACGGGCGCCGGAAGCGGAAAAAATTAACCGGGCGAAGTAGCGGCCGTGCTTCACCCGGGATCAGGGTGAAAAGCGGGGGAAGAGCCGGCCGGGGATTACCCGCCTGACTGAAGATGGATGGGGCGGCTTATTCCGGCGGCGTGCCGTGTGCGGTTATCTCCAGGTTACAGGACTGATTCCGATGGCACCAGTCCTGGCATTTCTCCGCCCACTCTTTTTCCTCGTAGACGTAGCCGCACTCTTCACAGGCAAAGGCGGCCTTTCCGTTTTTATCGACATCTTTTACCACCTTCCACCTCCTTGTTTTCAGAAAGCTATAGCCTACGGAGCCAGTCGCTGCAAGTAACGGTGGGCCTGAAGGGCCGCCTTGGCGCCTTCTCCGGCAGCGACGATAATCTGTTTTTCCGGAATATCGGTCACGTCACCGGCGGCGTATAATCCGGGTACGCTGGTTTCGTTAGTAGCGGTTACGCGGACTTCCCGCCACTGATTGAGTTCGACAAGGTCATGAACGACGTCTGTGTTGGGCACCAGGCCGATTTCGATAAATATACCGGTAACATCAAGAAACTTTTCTTCGTCATTTTTGAGATTTTTTATCCGCATGCCTTCGACCAGCCCGTCACCTTTAATCTCCAGTGGCAGGTATTCGGTGAAAATGGTCAGGTTTTTCAGAGCCGCCAACTGGTCAACCAGTATGGCGTCACCGGTCAGGGGCGTGTTGGAAACGAGGGTAACGTGCTCGGCTATTTTAGCCATGTCCAGGGCGGCTTCCACGCCGGAGTTGCCCCCGCCGATCACGGCCACTTTTTGACCGGCGAAGACGGGGCCGTCACAGATGGCGCAGTAAGTGACGCCACGGCCGGTCAATTCCGTTTCTCCGGGAACGTTTATCTTGCGCGGCTTCTTCCCGGTGGCGAATATTATCACCCGGGCCTGATATTTTTCCCCGGAATCCGAGGTGATCTCAAATCCCGGTTCAATCTTTTCTATCCGGGTAATTTTTTCGCCTATTTTCTGGTCGATAGGGAACTGGCTTATCTGGGTCTGGAACTTGTCTATCAGTTCCGGGCCTTCAATGAACTGGTAGCCGAGGTAGTTTTCAATACCGAGGGTGGTGTTTATCTGGCCGCCGATATCGCCGCTGATGAGCAGTGTATCGAGTTGCTTTCGCGCCGCATAGACGCTGGCGGCGATGCCGGCCGGACCGCCCCCGATGATTATTAATTCATACATAGGTTCCTCACAAGTACCGGGGCATGACAGTTGCGTTTTTTTGTTTTTGCGGGCTACGCCGCGAGCAGACTGTCTATCTTTGCCTGGTTAAAACCAACCATGATCTCGTCACCGATGATGATGACGGGAACGCCCATCTGCTTCGACTTCTGAATCATCTCCTTGGCTTTCTCCCGATCAGCCGCCACGTCGTATTCGGTAAAGGGGATGCCTTTTTGCGAAAGATACTCTTTCGCCCGATGGCAGTACGGTCAGGTGGGGGTAGTATAAATGACCACGTTTTTATCCGACATTATTCACCTCACTCTGTCGTAAGTTTGAAATACCGCAGGCGGGGGATTAATCTTCGGCGCTGACCTGTTCACCTACCAGCGGATTGCCGCATTCCGAACAGGTGGCCAGCAGCATTTGCCGGCACTCCGGACATGAACCGGCCGCCGCCGCTTCGAACCCGCATCCCGGACAGACATATTTGACGTCCTTCATCAAACCACCTCCTGATATTTAGCGGCTTAATTACAATGATAAACGCCGAAAGTCACTTAAATATATCTTTAATATATTAAGTATATCATAAAAAAGATGTATAATATTTGTATGTGATTTAGGTCATATACTGTGATTGCCGGATGTTTTATCTTGAAACCATCACCTGTCACGTTCCGCAAAATCGGCCGGGACGTGAAGCAGAAAAGTGACCGGGCGCTTTATCCGGTCAGACTGACCAGGCCGACGTGATTTTTCTGTCCATATTCGGTGCCCGGAGTTGCGCGAGGGGGTAAAGATGAATCAGGCAGCCATGGCGGATGAACAGGGCAAGATACTGGAAGGACTGCAAACGGCTATCCGGATGGAGACCGACGGTAAGGCTTTTTACCTGAAAGTCAGCCGGGAAAGCGGCAACGAAACAGGCAGAAAACTTCTCGAATCGCTGGCCGCGGAAGAAGATATACACCGCCGGAAATTTGAAGAGATATACCGGGCGGTCAGGACTAAAAAGGGCTGGCCGGAGATTGAGGCCGCTCCGGACAGAGGCGAGACGCCGGAGACCATCTTCGCCCGGGCGACCGATGCTCCGGGCTCCGAAAAACGGGCGTTAGCCACCGAACTCGGGGCCGTGCAGACAGCCATGACCATGGAAAACAAGAGCTTTGATTTCTATAAAGCGCAAAGCAAAAAAGCCCAGTACGACGCCCAGCGAGCTTTTTATGACGCCCTGGCCGCTCAGGAGAGGGGACATCACCAGGTGCTGCAGGATTACTACGAGTACCTGGCCGACCCGGTATCATGGTTTGTAGGTAAAGAACACCCGTCTCTGGACGGAGGTTAACCGGACGATTTCAAAAAATTCGAAAACCGGGGGTAACCGGGAATAATACGGAAAGGACGCCACGGAATGCAATACAGAGAAATAAAACCTAACGTCTACTCGGTGGGGGCGATCGACTGGGACAGGCGTCTCTTCGACGCCCTGATACCACTCCCCGAAGGGACGAGTTACAATTCCTACCTGGTGAAAGGCAGCCGGAA
>CBDUSH010000201.1:0-2816 GCA_965369965.1 uncultured bacterium
GCTTCGTCGCGGGGCTTCTCGCAATGACGGATGGAGGCGTTTCTCGCAATGACAGGGCGGGTATTGCGCGGGGGAGAAAATCCCCCTTAATCCCCCTTTTTCAAAGGGGGAAACGAAAGAGTTGGAGGTTGCTTCGTCGCGGTGCTTCTCGCAATGACAGATGGAGGTGTTTTTTGCAATGACAGGTGGAGGTAAGGCCCCTCCCGGATTGCTTCGTCGCGGGGCTCCTCGCAATGACGGATGGAGGGAGAGTTATTGCTTGAGATAGTTATCCTGATGGCTTATACTTTGCCCAAGAGGAGCCGAGAAAATTACCCCGGTGGATTAGACTTTGCCAGATAGGAGCAAAAAGTTATCCTGATGGTTTGGACTTTGCCGGATAGGAGCAAAAAATGTCGCTGGACTTGAGTAAGGTCGCCCCGCAGGTGGGCCGGATGGTAGCCCGGCTGAAGGATGACCGCGTCGAAAGAGAGAAGCGGCTCCGGAGTGCGCTGGGGATTATCGGCGACGAGGCGCTCGACCTGGAGAGGCTGAAAAAGAAAATCATCGAAAGCCGGACGACCTGGCTGGTGGCCGAACTGGTGGAGAAGCCGGCGAACCGGTATCAAGAGCCTTCCTCCCCCGATGATTTCAGCGTCATCGCCACCGACGGCTCCCATATCGACGTTGACCGGCACCGCTCGACGCGGTGCTTTCTGATAAACGTGGGGTCGGTGACCCTCCGCTACGGAGCCGATCCGGAGGCTGTCCTGGAAAGCTCGCCCCGGCTGTATGCCGACGATGAAGACCTGGTTATCAGGCCCACCGGTGACCGGGGGCGCGAGCAAACAGTCGAAGGAACGCTGCTGGGTATCAAGCGCGGTGTCGAGGAATGCCGCCGCCTGGCCGGGCTGGCCGCCGGGATGCCGCCGGGCAGCCACACCCTGGCGCTGCTGGACGGGACGCTTATCCTCTGGGGGCTGGAAGCCTATTCGGACTTCGTCACCGAGGCGCTGCTGACCGATGGTTTCCTGAGTTGCCTTGAGGACATGAGGCAGCTTAACAAAGACCGGAAGCTGGCCATGGCCAGCTATATCAGCTTTCCGCGCAGCACCGACGTGGTCAACGCGCTGCGGGTGGCTATCTGCCCTTATGAACCGGCGGACTGCGACCGTAACTGCCCGCCGAGCAAGGGGCGGGAGTGTGATACGGTGGACGGTGTCCGTGACCGGGACTTGTTCTTAAACCGGCTGGCCGACGGCGAAAGGTCGGCGCGGTTCATCAGCCCTTCAAAAATCGTCAGGGAGCGCTACGGGGAGCACCAGGTCTATTTTTTCTACGTCCGGTCGGGGGATGAGGTGGCCCGGGTGGAGATACCGCGCTGGGTGGCCGAGAACGGGGAGTTGCTTGACCTGACGCACGCCCTGGTGCTGGACCAGTGCCGGCGGGGACAGGGTTATCCGGTGGCGCTGGCCGAAGCCCACGAGCAGGCGGTGGTTACCGGCGCCAATAAAGAAGAGTTCTGGCGGCTGGTGGAGGCGCTCTGCCTGGAGGAAAAAATAACCACTCTCACCTCCGCCAAGAGTTTCAGTAAAAAGACGAGATGGGTGTAGTATTATGTTTGACCTCACCCCCTTTATCCCCCTCTCCTTTAAGGAGAGGGGGAGGATGTAAGAAAGAGGGCTACCGCCCTCTTAAACTCCTGACTGGAGGGAAAGAACGATTTTGAAGCTGAGTTAATAACGTGAGGCAAGGCGATGGGTATATCGAAAAAGATACTTCTTTACACGGCAAGCGGGCTGCTGATGACGGGTTTTCTTTCCGGATGCGGTATCTCCGAGGAGGAGTACAACAGGGTTAAAAGCAGCCTGGACACCGCCGGGACGGAACTGAGTCAAACGAAGCTCGAGTTGTCCCGGAAAAACGCTGAAGTCGAGCAACTGGAGGCGGAATACGCCGAGATCAGCGACGACCTGATAGCGACCACGACTGATTTAATTCAGGCTCTTGAAGAAAATACGCAGAAAGACGGTGAACTTATTCAACTGGAGGATGAGTTCAATCGGCTGCGGACCGACCATGATTATCTGAAGGACAGCTATGACGGCCTGGAAGAAAGCTATCTTGACCTGGAGTTCGAGCACAACAACACTTTAGCCGAGTCTCTGGCGGCGCCATATACCGCAATTTCAGGGAGAGAGGTTACCTCCGCCTGGAGTGACCTGAACGGCGACCTGTATCTCTGGACGTGGCCGATGGACACCTATCGGGCCTGGATTGAGCGGCCAAAGCCCGACGATACGGTACGGCTCAGGTATGAGCCTACCGGCGACGTCTATACTTTAATCGATTTTGTGCCTTTTGTCCGCTCGGAATTCTTTGATGACGTGGTGGCCAGTCTTTATGAGCGTTCGGCTGACGAGTACGCGTTTGCCCGGGAGGCCTTCAACATCGTGACTCAACTGACCGTATATTCGGCGGATATCGGAGAAGTTCCCCGGTGGCCGGTAGAGACGCTGACTGAGGCGGGCGGTGATTGCGAGGACCTGGCAATACTCTTCGCCAGCCTGCTCAAGGCGGCCCCGTACCCTTATGAGGTCAGCCTGGTTTATATGGACAGCGATAATCCCACCGAACCGCAGGATGTTAATCACGTTATCGTCTGGATTGAGACCGATGACTGGTCGACATTTGCCGACGCCACCGCTGAAGAAGGATGGGGTTACTACGACAGGGTTATCGGGTGGTATTATGAACTATGATAACCGGCGATAAACAACGGGCACTAAAGGCAGAAAAAAAGTAAAAAGCCCAAGCTGCCGAACATTCAAAAGGGG
>CBDUSH010000202.1:0-2808 GCA_965369965.1 uncultured bacterium
AGAGTTGGGGGTTATGGAACCTTACGGTTCTTTATAGTGGACGAGGCCGCGCCGGACGGCATAAGCCGCCGCCTGGCTGCGGTTGGCCAGGTGCAGCTTTTCCATAATATTGCTGAGGTGGGTCTTGACGGTATTTTCCGAGATGAAAAGAGCTTCGGCGATTTCACGGTTGGTGGCTCCCTGGGCGACCAGTTTGAGCACGTCCGTCTCCCTGGGGCTGAGCCGGGTATCAGACTCCCGGGCGGTATCATCGGCGACCTGGATACCCAGGTCCTGGAATTCGGTGAGCAGCGTGTTGGCCATGAGAGGGGAGATAATGGCGCCACCCTGAGCGATATGGAAGATAGCGTGTACCAGCGCCTCCGGTTCGGTGTTCTTGAGGATATAACCCCGGGCGCCGAATTTGATGGCGGCGAAGAGATCCGATTCACGGTCTGAGACGGTGAGCACCAGGATGTTGACCCGGGGCATCTGCGTCCGGAGGGCCTGGGTGGCTTCCAGGCCGCTGCAGTGGGGCATGTTGAGGTCCATGAGGATGACGTCCGGCCTGGTTTCCCCGGCTTTCTGAATGGCTTCCAGTCCGTCAATGGCTTCACCGACCACTTCCAGGTTATCCTGCCCGGAGAGGACATCGATAATGCCCCGGCGGAACAGGGTATGGTCATCAACGACGAGTACTCTGATGGTATCCATTTTAAATTCTCACCTTAAAGAGTATTCGGCTGGCGGTCATTTTAAATTCTCACCTTAAAGAGTATTCTGATGGCGGTCATTTTAAATTCTCACCTTAAAGAGTATTCTGATGGCAGGCATTTTAAAGTTTTACCTTTTCGATGGGCAGGTAGATCCGAATATCGGTGCCGCTACCGGGGGTGGTGACGATATCCACGCTGCCGCCGAGACCTTCGGCTCTTTCCTTGATGATGTTCAGTCCGTGATAGCCGGGGGGCGCTTTTTCCAGGTCCTGGAGGTTGAAGCCCTGCCCGTTATCAAGAATGGACATTACCACCGACTGGTCGGCAATTCCCAGCGTTACCTCGACTTCACTGGCCATGGCGTGCCGGCGGACGTTGGTGAGCGCTTCCTGGGAGATGCGCAGGAGCTGCAGTTCAGCGACCGGGGAAAGGCGGGTGAAAGGCCGGGGGGCATTAAAGTTGACCCGAATGCCGTTATTCTGGCTGAAATCACGGATATAGTTACCCATGGCCGGGATGATGGGGACGGTCCTGGTCTCGGCGCTGAGCTGATCAATGGATTCCCGGATGTCCTCATAGGTATCCTGGACGACTTCCCTGATTTCGCCGAGTTCCTGGATGGCCCGCACGGTGTCCTGGCTGGAGACGAGGTCGCTGACTTTTTTTGTTTTCATGTTGAGGTAGCTGAGTGATTGGGCGACGCCGTCATGAATCTCCCGGGCAATGCGGCGGCGTTCCTCAATAATGGCTTCTCTTTCAATGCGGCGGCGGATGTTGAGGTTAATCCGGTAGGGGACACTGGCGACGACGAAGGAAAAAAGGGCATAGACGATGAGGAGGGTGAGATTGTGTCCCTGCATGACGGCGGCAAACCTTTCGGTGAACGGGCTGAAGACGAGGTGAGTGACGGAGAGGGAGAGAGTGGCGATTGCCGCCAGGGAGAGGGCGACTCTTTCCTCAAAGAGGAGGGCGGCGGTCATGATGGGGGTCAGGGAGTAGAGCAGGAAGCTGCTGTTCAGGCCGTTGGTGTAAATAACGAGTAAAATGACGAGGAGAAAATCACCAAACAGGATAAGGTAAGTCATGGTGCTTCTGGCCCGCCAGCGGAGAGGCGAGAAGACTTTCAGGGCGGAATAAACACCGAGGGTGCCCAGGATGATGTACAGTTGTACCGGGGGCATGCCGCTGGTTGAGGGGACGACCTGGGTGAACATCACCGCCAGGGCGTAAGCCAAGAAGCGGTAGACGGCTAGAAACTGGTAGGCTTCCTTTTCGTACCGGCTGGTCATGTTTTCATCTTATGGCACACAGTCTCACTATTTGTCTAAATAGTAAGTCGTCAGACAGCCTTATGTCAAGAGACCGGAATAACGATGGCGAGGCCGGCCCCTAGTCGATGCTGATCAAGCCCTGTTTGATGGCAACGACGACGGCCTCGGTCCGGGCATTGGCGTTCAGCTTGCGCAGGATGGAGGTGACGTGGTTTTTAATGGTCTGTTCGCTGATATCAAGCTGGGCGGCGATTTGCTTGTTGAGAAATCCCTGGGCGATGTAATTCAGGATTTCTATTTCCCGGGGGGTGAGTGGCGAGATAAAGCCTTCCGCTTCGGCGCGCAGGGAGAGTTCCTGGAACTGGTTCAGGACTTGTTCGGCGAGCTTGGGGCGGGTGGTCAGGCTTTCGTTGATGGGGTGCTCGCCGCGGGCGACACGCCGGATGGTCTCGACCAGTTCATCGGCGGTAATCTCCTTGTTGTGGTACGCCCCGGCCTGGGCTTTGAGCGCCTGCAAAACCTGGGCGTCGTCCGTGTTGGCGGTGAGGATAATGACACCAACATTGGGCAGGCGCTGTTTTATCCGCCGGGACAGTTTCAGGCCGCTATCTCCGGGGGTGTCAATGTCTATCAGGGCGACGTCAGGCGGCTGGAGGTCAATAGCGGTGAGCACTTCATCACCTATCCCGGCGGAACCGGTGACGACGATGTCTTCGACGGCGGCAATGGAGTGCTCAATTCCCTGCCGGTACATGTACTGCTGGCTGATAATGGTTACCTGTATTTTATTCATCTTCATATAGTCTGCGGAGCGGCCGGCTCCAGACAGAGTTACCTCCTTG
>CBDUSH010000203.1:0-2798 GCA_965369965.1 uncultured bacterium
CGTTCGGGGCGGTCGACCCGATGACACGTGACCGGCTACAGGAACAGTTCGTCCGTATCCAGGCAGAGTTGAAAAAGACGGTGATACTGGTGACTCATGACCTCGACGAGGCGATTCGCTTCGCCGACCGGATTGCCATCATGGAGGCTGGTCGCATCGTCCAGTACGATACCCCCGAAGTGATTCTGTCCCGACCCGCTGGGAAGTTCGTCGAGGACTTCGTCGGCAGTGACCGGGTGCTGAAACGGCTCTCGCGGCTCGTCGTCGCCGATTTCGCTCGTCCGGCTACCTCGGTCTCCGGCAGTGCCGGCCGGCCCAGCCTGTCCGGTACGGCAACTTTACGCGAAGCCCTGGCGCTCTTCCTCGTGGAGGGCGACAAGAGCCTGCCGGTTGTCGATGACGCCGGCAAGGTCATCGGTGAGATATCGTTGGCCGATATCGAGGCCGTCACCACCGTGTCAGAGGAATGAGAATGCGTGGCGGGATGAGGCGGCGGTGGCTGATACTCGGTATCTTCGCCGTCGCCTTTGTCATCCTCATCGCCAATTCCGCCTGGTGGGAATCGGCGTTACGGTTCTTCTTCCCCGACGAGCGGCTGGTATTGCACCCGAGGAGCAGCCTGCTGGTACTGGTAGGCGAGCACATGCTACTGGTCGGCCTGTCCAGCGCACTGGCGGTCCTCATCGGGGTACCGCTCGGGATGTGGGTGACCCGTCCCAGCGGCCGCAGCTTTCTGCCGATTGTGTCCGACCTGACTTCGCTGGGGCAGACGTTCCCGCCGATTGCGGTGCTGGTGCTGGCGGTGCCAATAATGGGTTTCGGTCTCGAGCCGACGGTGCTGGCGCTGTTTCTTTACGGGCTGCTGCCGGTGGTGCGGAACACGATTGTCGGTCTGCAAACTGTGCCCGGCGACCTGGTGGACGCCGCTTACGGGATGGGAATGGGACGGGTGACGACGCTGGTGCGGGTCGAGGTGCCGCTGGCGTTGCCGGTGATCATCGCCGGTATCCGGATCTCGGTGGTCATCAACATCGGTACGGCGATGATCGGCGCCGTGATTGGGGCCGGAGGACTGGGGTCGCCGGTGATCGCCGGGATGACGCAGTACAACACCGCCTTCGTGCTCGAGGGAGCGGTGCCGGCGGCGATGCTGGCGGTGCTGGTCGACCAGTTGCTGGCCAACGTGGAGAAGTCTTTCGCCTATCCGGTCCAGGGGAGCGCCTAGGAGCGCTTTCGACTATCCCTGTCCTTCACAAGTGTGAAGGGCCAGCGCAGGCTGTGGTGGAGCTGGGGTGACGATAGGCAGAACTTTCGAGCTTGAGTTCAGCCTCACAATATAGCCCTTGTCTCCCGTCGGGAACATATTCTGGCCATAACCGAGGCCATGATCAACGGCAGGGTTGTCTTGGAGTTGGTGTCAGCGGTGCAATACTGTACCTGCGCACTAGAGTAAAACCGGGCTGAATAATCCCACCACTTACAGATTTAACGCTGCTATTTCTGCCCGTGGCTCTCGGTTTTGCCACGGCTACTTGAACTCATCCATAGCAGATACGACTTCAGACTACACATCTCAAGCCTTTGTTCAATACGGGTGGCGTTTACTTAAGCAACGGGATTCAGAACACGCCCGACGAAGAGAATGGCTCCCGTTTTAATATCCCGAACCAGAAAAGATAAGAGGCCGGTCAACGGTTACAACGACAGGCTCTTTTCTGGCACCCGCCTCACCCTGCATTTCTAGAGAGTGACATTTTTCTCTTTCATTGCTTTCAAAAACCTAATAACGTTGATTTTCCAGTTACCATATCCTAGGAAGTAAATATGGTAAGAAATCCGAAGATAGTAGCTAATCCGTAATTCCGCCGGCCATCCAATAAGGGCCAGTGCAGTCAGGTGGTAAAGGCTGTCCGATGTAGTTCTCGATAAATTCTATTGAACTAGCTTCACCACCGCCAAGCACTATCCAATCACCCACCCTGGCCACAGCCTGGCCATCAGCATTAAGAACCTGAATAGTCTTATCTTCTAAACCAAGTTTGTAGCCGTACGGCCAAATAATCGTATGGCTTCTACCGAAGGTCGGCCCCAAGCGCAAACAACTTTTGTAGAGTATCAATCTTCCCTCTGCGCGTGCCTCCATATAAATAAATCCAGGGTCTCTTTGTACTGGAAAGTGAGGAGTTGGAGTTGGTACAGCATCAGAACCTTCACCAGAGGAACATCCGATAATAGAAAGACCGACAAACATAGATATTATGAATAGCAGTATCCTACGCTTGTTGACTCGCCTAAGCGATAGAGAGCTCGTTCTACGAAACCTGAGATATTCTGATTTCACGTTTTTACCTCTGCGGTTATTATTTGCCTTATGCGTTTCTCAGGTATTGCGCCAATCCGTAAATACTTACGTATTCCGTTTGAGCCACACTTTTTTTCCTCAATAATATGTCATTATGTGCAATAAGGAGCCGTGGTACCAGAATACCACGGCTCCGGTTTCTTGCATATAGGTTAGTAGATTACTCAGTCATTACTTCGAGACCAAGATCTCCTATGTAGTCAATAGCCATGTAAACGGCGAATTGCTAAGTACCGCCGTGATGAATCCCCGAGGGGTTTTGCCACCTACCAGTCCCCGTCATGCTTTCAGACGAGCCGATGGCTCAGACTTCGCAGTTCACCGCGGAGGTAGTGAATCTGGCCAATGTGCATGGCGGTGTCGTTCATCACGTCCACCAGTAGTTGACCTCCTGTGTAGTGCGCGCGGTCAGGACTGAGCGGGCCGAATCTCTCGG
>CBDUSH010000204.1:0-2762 GCA_965369965.1 uncultured bacterium
CGGAGATGGTCACCGAGGCGCAGATGGAAAGCTGGGTCAGCGATTTTGACTCCTGGGACGTCTGCGACCAGTGCTGCAGCAGCCTCTTTGACCGGACGGAATTCGCCCACCGGAAAGCCATGGAGTGGAGTGAAAGGGAAGAAGAATTCGTCAAGCGGGCCGGTTTCGTGCTGATGGCGACCCTCTCCGTCCACGATAAAAAAGCCGCTGACGAGGCTTTTATCAAATTTCTGCCGGTAATTCGCCGGGAGGCCGCCGACGGCCGCAACTTCGTGAAGAAGGCGATCAACTGGGCGCTGAGGCAGATCGGGAAAAGAAACCCCGTTTTGAACCGGGCGGCGCTGGCCGCCGCCAAAGAAATCGGGCAAATCGAGGCTAAAAGCGCCCGCTGGATCGCGGCTGACGCGATACGGGAGCTGGCCGGAGAAGCGGTGCAAAAGAGGCTGGCGAAAACAGGTTAAGGATACCGCCAAAGTAATTGATTGGGGTAGTTTGAAGGAGAAGGAAACACAGGGATTGAGGTTCAAGGTAAGAAGGTTATGGCTGGCGGCAAGTTTGCTGGTAATAACGGCCCTCCTTATGGGTGGCTGTGCTCAACCTACCCCAAGCCCACAGCCGACGCCGGTAACTGGAGTACTGCCTGCGGAACACCCGACCGACTTCCCGGAGAATTTAAGGTGGTTGACGGAAGAGGAGAAGGCGAGGGCGGTAGAGATGGCTCTCGACACGCCCGCCGCATCAGAGTGGCGGCAAAATGAGAGCGTATATACGGCGAGTATCGGCTGGATAGCTTTAACACCGGGCAGCCCGGGGGAAGGTTATTCCGGCTACCGAATATTTGAATATGAAATAGTTGCCGAAGGAATACCACGAGGGGTTATAGATATTACGCCGGAAGGGTCTCCGGAAAAGATAGTCTCCGCGGGCGTTCCGGAGAACGCGGAGATTTATCCGAACGTGACTCTCCGGTTCGGCGAACCGGCGGAATGGCAGGTATCGGTAGCCGTTGACCTGGAGGCAAATAAAGTGGTATTTAATGAAGGTTATCCGACAAGAAAAGGGATTAAAATCACGCCACCACCTGAAGGCGGGAAGTAACCTCAATGATTGGAGTGTTTTAAAATGCGAGCGATTATCAGTGTATCCGACAAAGCGGGGGTGACCGAATTCGCCCGGGAGCTGCATGAACTGGGTTATGAGATTTTCAGCACCGGCGGCACCAAAAAAGCCATTGCCGGGGCGGATATTCCGGTAAAAAGCATCTCCGAAATAACCGGGTTCCCCGAAATTCTGGACGGCCGGGTGAAAACGCTGCACCCGAAAGTCCACGGCGGCCTGCTCGCCCGGCGCGACCTGCCCGCCCACATGGACGAACTGGCCGAGAATAAAATCTCGACTATCGAACTGGTCGCCGTCAACCTGTACCCCTTCGTGCAGACAGTCGCCAAAGAGGGAGTTACCATCGGCGAAGCGCTGGAGAATATCGACATCGGCGGGCCGACCATGATCCGGGCCTCGGCCAAGAATTTCCCCGGCGTCATCGTGGTGGTAGACCCGGCCGATTACCGGCCGGTAGCCGAAAAACTGAAGCAGGGAGACCTGCCCGCAGAGGAACGCCAGCGACTGGCGCAGAAGGCTTTTCAGCACGTGGCGCTGTATGACACGGCTATCGCCCAATACCTGAGAAAGGACGAGTCAGGCTTCCCGGCGGAAATGACTATCGGCCTGAAGCAACGCTACGGGCTGCGCTACGGGGAGAACCCGCACCAGATGGCCGCCTTCTACGCCGAGCAGGCGGTCGGCGCCGCCCTGGACACCGGCATTACCTGGGCGGAACAACTGGGCGGCAAGGCGCTTTCCTTCAACAATATCCTGGACGCGGATGCCGCCTGGGGCGCGGTCATTGATTTCTCAGCGCCGACGGTAGCCGTTATCAAGCACACCAACCCCTGCGGCCTGGCGACGCACGCCGATATTACCGAAGCTTACCGGCGGGCGCTCAGCGGCGACCCGGTGGCCGCTTTCGGCGGCATCGTGGCGGTCAACCGTCCGGTTGACGAGGCCACCGCCGAGGAGATACGGAAGACCTTTTATGAGATCGTCATCGCCCCTGAATACGAACCGGCCGCCCTGGCACTGCTGCAGCGCAAGAAAGACCTGAGGATACTGGCGGCGAAACTGCCCGTGACTTACGGCGTGTCCCACCAGGGATATCTCGATTTCAGACGGGTAAGAGGCGGTTTTCTGGTGCAAAGCTCGGATTCACTGGCCGAAGACGGCGTCCAGCTCAAGACGGTCACCAAACGGGCGCCGACCGAGGCCGAGGTCAGCGACCTGCTTTTTGCCTGGCGGGCGGTTAAGCACGTGAAATCGAACGCCATCGTGCTGGTCAAGGACGGGACGCTGGTGGGCATGGGGGCCGGACAGCCGAGCCGGATTATCAGCGCCCGGGTAGCCATGGATAAAGCGGCCGAAAAGACGGCGGGCAGCGTGCTGGCCTCGGACGCCATGTTCCCCTTCCACGACGTGGTGGAGGCGGCGGCGGCGGGCGGCGTGACCGCCATCATCCAGCCCGGCGGTTCGATACGGGACGAGGATTCCATCAAAGCCGCCGACGAGCATAACATGGCGATGGTCTTTACCGGCGTGCGGCACTTCAGGCATTAGACCGGAAGCGGGAAGCCGGAGCGAAGCGAAGGGTCCGGGGTGGTGGGGAGAAAATCCCCCTTAATCCCCCTTTTTCAAAGGGGGAAACGAAAGAG
>CBDUSH010000205.1:0-2760 GCA_965369965.1 uncultured bacterium
CGGTAAGGCAAAGAACATTGTTAATTCCCCGTGTATGTGCCAGCAGGAGTTCTGCCTGGAGAGCCAGGCGGTTACGGTCACGGCAGGTCATTTGTAAAATAGGCTCACCACCTTGCTCCTTAATGGCGAGGCAGCCACCAAGGGAAGGGAAACGCATGACCGAGCTCTGGTGGTCAGTGACATTGATTGCATCCACCTTGTCCTTGAGAAGCTCAATATGATGCAGCATTTTATCAATGTTGGTTCCCTTCGGCGGTGCTACCTCACTGGTAATTACGAACTTGCCGGAGTTCAGGGCATCTCGGAAGCGCGACACCATTATCCTAACCTCCTCGTTCACTCTATTTTTATCGTTCTTGGCCTCAGCACTACGTGATAGTTCTTGGGAGGGTAGTACTTCCGCATTAAATCAAGTCGCCCCTGCGCTTTCAGCCCCTCATAGATAAGCGTCCAGGCGCAATCTTTTTCTTTATCAACTTCACACTTGCCGTTATTAGTACCGCCACACGGGCCATTTACCAGTCCTTTGTGACAATTGGTAATTGGGCAGATGCCAGCCGTTTCGCCCAACACGCACTGCCCACATTGGGCGCACACCTCGCGGAAATATCCCGGAGTCTCTTCTACGGCTATGAACAGGGTATCCAGTGCCGGGATTACGGGCCGGTCGATATACGTACTTATCCGATGTATTCCTAAGGCGCAGGTCATTACCAGAATGCAGTTTGCATTCTCGATGGCGCGACTGTTTTCCTTCATGGCTGCCTCGGTCATCTCGTCACAGGCGATCGGGATAACGGTCCAGCCGCTAACCCGTTTATCAATCTCCAGAAGACGGTCCTTCATCTCAACGACCTGGTCTATACCTCCGGTTTTGGTCATGGTGGTGCAGGTGCCACAACCGACGATAAACACGTGGTCAAGATTAGCCAGTTGCTCTGCTATTTCCTCCAGCGATTTCTGTCGGGTTATTGATTTCATGATAGCCCTCCCATCGAGCTGGTAACGTTTAAAATGTTACTCCTCTAAGTCACATCTCAGACAGCGCTTGGCCTCCTGCCCGGCTCTTTTCACCGATAAGACAAGTTCAACTTCATCAAAGCTCGCCTTTCTTTTCGGAACCGGAAGTGTCGGCGTGGATACCCTTGGCTGTTCTTCCCAGGATTCCTCAATTTCCTGTTTGGCTAACTCACCGACAATTTTCGTCTTGAGGTCATACATCTGGACTTTGGAGACATCGCCTTTCAAGTACTTGTCAATAGCAATGGCCCCTCTTCGCCCAGCGGCAATGGCATCTATTATCATGGCCGGACCGGTAACAAAATCGCCACCGGCAAAGATGCCGCTGACATTTGTCGCCAGGGAATTGCTATCGACAACCAGAGTCTCCCAGCGGGTGCGTTCTAACGCGCTATCGGCGGGCAGAAAAGATAGATCAGGAGCCTGACCAACAGCAGCAATCACGGTATCCGCTGGTACAAAGAACTCGGAGCCGGCAATCGGGATTGGCCGACGGCGACCGCTCTCGTCGGGCTCACCGAGGCTCATCCGGATGCATTGCAGCCCGGTTACCTGCCAGTTCTCGCTTTCGATTCTGGTCGGACTGACCAGAAAGTTGACGTTTATACCTTCGGCGATGGCCTGGTCATACTCCACCTCGGTCACCGGCATTTCCTCACGTGACCGACGGTAGAATATATTCACCTCATCGGCGCCAAGACGGAGTGCCGAGCGAGCCGTGTCCAGGGCTACGTTACCACCCCCGATAACCGCCACCCGATGGCCAACGTTAACCTGTCTGCCCAGTTTGATATCTCTCAGGAATCGCAGCCCGTAATAGAAGCCGGCGGTATCTTCCAGCTCGCCGGGAATGCCGACGCGCTGACTTCTCTGGGCACCAGAGGCGATGAAGACGGCGTCATAACCGTCTTTTCTGAGGTCTTCTACCGTGAAGTTGACGTTTATGGGGGTATTGTATCTTATCTCCACCCCTTTCCTGGCGATGAAATCGATTTCTTTTTGAATCATTTCATGCGGCAATCTGAATTCGGGTATCGCCACCGACAGCATGCCGCCGCCGATAGTGAGAGCTTCAAAAACGGTTACCGGATAGCCCATTTGCGCCAGAAAATAGGCACAGGATAGACCGGTGGGTCCGGCCCCGACCACGGCTGTGCGCTGGCTTTTTGTTTGCGGAAACGGTTCCGGGTCTTCAGCTATGTGCTCGAAATACCAGTCAGCGGCAAAACGCTTGAGCTCTCTTATGGCTACCGGGTCATCCAGTTCTCCCCGCCGGCACCTGGCTTCGCAGGGATGATGGCAGATGCGACCGCAAATGGCGGGAAAAGGATTTCGCTCTCTGATGGTATCAGTTGCCTCACGGTATTCGCCGGCCGCAATATGGGCAACGTATTTTGGAATATTGATGCCTACCGGACAGGTGTGCTGGCATGGTGAGATCATCAGTGCATCGCAGGCAGCGGCCGGGCACTTCTTCTCTTTTATATGAGCCTCGTATTCGTCCCGGAAATAATTAATCGTGGTCAATACCGGATTAGGTGAAGTCTGACCAAGGCCACATAATGAGCTCTCTTTGACCGTGGCCGCTATGGTAAGCAATGTGTCAATGTCCTCTTCGCGTCCTTTTCCTTCCGTGATTCGGGTCAGGATTTCC
This sequence comes from uncultured bacterium, assembly GCA_965369965.1. Taxonomy (GTDB): domain Bacteria; phylum Chloroflexota; class Dehalococcoidia; order Dehalococcoidales; family RBG-16-60-22; genus JACZSH01. Next base: position 2,675 of record CBDUSH010000205.1, read on the forward strand.
AGCATCTGCTTGGTTCCCAGACGGCAGGGCGTACATTTACCACAGGACTCATCCTGGGTGAAACTGAGGAAGTACCTCGCTATCTC
>CBDUSH010000206.1:0-2737 GCA_965369965.1 uncultured bacterium
GGGGCGAGAGGATTTGAACCTCCGACCTCCGCGTCCCGAACGCGGCGCGCTAACCGGGCTGCGCTACGCCCCGCCATAAACAGCCAAGTCCATTATAGTGCCTTATCCGCGGCGAGGCAAGTTTCACACCTCCCTGAAACGGAGAGAGGCTAAAAGGGGTCAGGGCGCATCAACCCCCGGATATGATATAATGTTGCCGGGCAGCTGCTTGATTGCGCAATTGCGTAAATTAACCGCTGATTGGAGCCGTAATTTATGAAATACTGCGTTCTCATTCTCGATGGCGCTTCCGGCTGGGCTGTCCCGGGACGCGGCGGCAAGACCTGTCTGGAAATGGCGGACACCCCGAATCTGGACGCCCTGACTGCTCAGGGCAGTCTCGGCCTGGCCCGCACCGTCCCCTCCGGCATGGAGCCGAGCAGCGCCTGCGCCTGCATGTCCCTGCTCGGGTATGACCCCGGCAGCTACTTCCGCGGGCGCGGCTCGATCGAAGCCCGCAGCCTGGGTATCCCGGTTGACCGGGGCGAGGTCGTTTTCCGCTGTAACCTGGTGGCCGTCCGTGACGGCAAAATGTGGAGCTACAGCACCGGCTACATCCCCACCGAAGAAGCCCAACCCCTGGTGGCCGCCCTGAACGAGGCTCTGGGCACCGGCCAGGTCCGCTTTTACCCCGGCGTCAGCTACCGCCATATCCTCAAGCTCACCGGCCATGAGGATTCTCTCCTCGCCGAGTGCACTCCACCCCATGATATCCCCGGCCAGCCCATCGCCGGCGCATTACCCCGCGGCGCCGGCAGCCGTCTGCTGGCGGACCTGATGCAGCGCTCGCAGGCCGTTCTGGCCGCCCATCCGGTCAATGCCGCCCGTGTCGCCCGCGGGGACATCCCCGCCACCATGATATGGCTCTTCTGGGGCAGCGGCCCCCTCCCGGAAGTGCCCGCCTTCCGCCAGGTTTACGGTCTTGAAGCGGCCATGACTTCCGGGGTCGACCTGCTCAACGGGCTCGCCGGTATCCTGGGTATGGACGTCCTTGATATTCCCGGGGTAACCGACGGCCAGGACAATGACTACGCCGCCCAGGGCGCCGGCGCCGTCTCCGCGCTGGAAAAGTACGACCTGGTGGTCGTCCACGTCGAGTCCCCGGACGAAGCGGCCCACGACGGCGCCACCGACGATAAAATCGCCGCCCTCCAAAACATTGACCGTGAGATTATCGGCCCCCTCCGCGCCCGGCAGGGGGATGACCTGCGCCTGCTGGTGCTGCCTGACCACCACACCCCCATCAAGGTACAGACCCACACCGGTGACCCCGTCCCCTTCCTCCTCTGGGGCCCCGGCTTTGCCGCCAACGGCGCCCGGCATTTCACCGAGGCCGAGGCGCAAAAGACTGGTCTTTTCCTGGCCGAAGGGTATAAAATAATGGATAAACTGCTGGGAAGGCCGACATAATAATGTCTATAATTGTCCAGAAATACGGCGGCACTTCAGTCGCCGATGCCGATAAGATAAAAAACGTGGCGCGGCGCATCATCCGGACGCGGGACGCCGGTAACCAGGTCGTCGTCGTCGTCTCGGCAATGGGCCACACCACCGATGAACTGGTTGACCTGGCTTACCAGGTGGCTGAAAAACCGGCCCACCGGGAGCTGGACGTCCTCCTCTCCACCGGCGAGGTAGTCACCACCACTCTCCTCGCCATGGCGCTGCACGCCATGGACTGTCCCGCCATCAGCCTCAGCGGCGCCCAGGCCGGTATCCGCACCGACGCCGCTTTCAGCAGCGCCCGCATCCTGGAAGTAAAATCCGCCCGGGTGGTCAAGGAGCTGGAAAAAGGCAGTGTGGTTATCGTCGCCGGTTTCCAGGGTATCACCGCTGATATGGACACGACCACTCTGGGGCGGGGTGGTTCGGACACCACCGCCGTTGCCCTCGCCGCCAGCCTCGGCGCGGAGGTTTGCCAGATATACACGGACGTTGAAGGCGTCTACAGCGCAGACCCCCGCCTGGTTCCGGAAGCCAGGCTTCTTTCCGAGATCGGCTATGAAGAAATGCTGGAGATGGCCAGCTACGGGGCGAAAGTGATGCATCCCCGGGCTGTCGAACTGGGTGAACTGTTTAATATCCCCATCCGGGTCACTTCCAGCTTTAACGATAACCCGGGCACATTAATTCACGGAGGCGTAGCCATGGAAATTAGAAACAAGGTGAGCAGCGTGGCTCATGACCTTGACGTAGCCAAGATAACCATCGTCGGCGTGCCTGACAGCCCCGGTATTGCCGCCTCCATCTTTGTCCCCCTCGCCCGGGCCGGTATCAGCGTTGATACCATCGTCCAGAACGCCGGTATCACCAACGTCACCGACCTCACTTTTACGGTCACCCGCAGTCAACTGGAGAAAGCTGTGGAAGTCGCTAACCCCATCGCTCAATCTATCGGCGCCCGGGAATGCACCACTGATTCTTCCCTGGGTAAAGTCAGTATCATCGGTACCGGTATGCAGAACACCCCCGGTTATGCCGCCCGCATGTTCGGCGCTCTCAGCCAGGCAAAGATAAATATCCAGCTGATTACCACCTCGGAGATACGGATAACCTGCATTATCGAGGAAGCAAGGGTGGAAGAGGCGGTGCGCATCCTCCACCAGGCATTTGAAATCGAAGGCGGGGAAAAATAAACCGCCGCCCGGCAGATTTTATATCAAAGTCCGGGAAGAATAAACCACTACCCGGCAGCTTA
>CBDUSH010000207.1:0-2721 GCA_965369965.1 uncultured bacterium
CTGTTACGGTATCGTCACCGCCCACGGAGGGCTGATACATGCCGGGAACAATGATGAAGGCGGGGCCACCTTCACCGTGGAACTGCCGCTGGCCGGAAAAGGAAGGCAGGGAATCCTGCCCCTGGAAACAGAAGAGACAGATTCTTAAATAACCGGACTGGAATAGATGAAAAGTGATACAAAAATCCTGCCATAACGGCCATCTCCACCTGACCGGTTACCGTTGGGCTGGGGACAGAGTTTCATTATTATTGATATTTGTAACTATCCGTCACCACAAAAGGCAGCCCCGGACAATGGGCGACCCTTTCGTTTCATAAAGCCTACCCATTCGGTTCATGACGTATGTCCACCGGCTACTTCCAGAGATAGCCTGTTACTTGCGAAAATAAAATATCCGGTTGTGATGGGGCGGAAAGACCGGAGGAGTTGTGCCGGAATTAACCTGCCGCTGCCGGTAACAGGATCGAAAAGATGAGTCAGAAAACACTGGTATTAATTATTAATGACAGTCACTCCGAGGTATGGTACATCGGGGAGACATTACAGAAAGAAGGTTACGATATACGTACCGCTTTCGATGGTCTTGAGGGGCTCCAGAAGACACAGGATGAAAAACCGGACCTCATTATCCTGGACTCAATCATGCCTAAAATGGACGGCTATGAAGTCTTTCATAGTATGCAAAAAGAGCCGGATACCGCCGGTATACCGGTACTTTTCCTGTCCGGTAAGAGGGAGGATGCCGAAAAAGCAACGTTTTATACCAAACTTCGGAAACTGGCCGGCAGACGCGTTAACCTGGCGGAAGGGCGGCAGGAAGCGGTGGTCGGTTTTATAACCAAACCGGTAGCGGCGGAAGAAGTGGTTAAGAGAGTGCAGTCCCTGTTGCAACAACGTCAGCTGACAACCGGCACCCCGGAAGTGAAAGATAAAAGGACGCGTGTCCTGGTGATTGATGATGACCGCTCGCTGGTAAGATTCGCCGAACAAACCCTGCAGCAGAAAGGCTACGATGTCCTCACTGCCTTTAACGGTCTGGAAGGACTGAGGAGAGCCCAGGATGAAAAACCGGACCTCATCATACTGGACACCATAATACCGGAACTCAGCAGCCTTCAGGTTCTCAGCTTCTTACGCCAGAAATCAAAGGTTCCGGTGACGATGCTCACGGAGAGGTCTGAATTGGCGCTGTTGAAAAAGGCGTTGGCTCTCGGTGCCGACAATTACATAATAAAGCCGTTTTCGACAGGTGACCTGCTGGCGCGCGTTCGGGACAAGACAAATCAGACGTCGGAAGGGAATTGAACAACATTAATAAAACAAAAGCAGAGCCGATTATGGAGGAGCGTCGCGCTGCGCCTCCTTTAGAGGGTCAATCTCCCACGGTGCTCACTAAACGAGCCGCTTCACCCTTTCGCCTTTTGATGGTCGTAGCGGTCTCGATATTCTTGGCCGAGTCATTTGTTATGTTCCTTCTGTTCTACCTGCCACCTTTGTCTAGGCAGGTAGAGGCACTTGTTGACGGATTATTGCTGATTGCCATAATCTCTCCGGTACTTTACCTGTTCTTGTTTCGCCCATTGCTTCTACACATCACCAAACACAAGCGGATAGAGGAAGTACTGCGGGAAAGCGAGGAACACTTTCGCTCTGTAGCCGAATCTGCAAGTGCTGCTATTATTAGCTTTAACAGCCATGGGAACATACATTACTGGAATAATGCCGCGGAAACCATTTTTGGTTATTCGGCGGATGAAGCTATTGGCAAATCACTCATCTTAATGATGCCTGAAAGATTTCGACAAGCTTATAAAGAGGCGGTGAATCGTGTGGTTTCAGCAAGGGAGTCGAAAATTCTGTCAAAACCGGTTGAGGCGAATGGTCTTAGAAAAGACGGCAGCGAGTTCCCCATGGAGCTTTCCCTGTCAACTTGGGAGACAAGAGAGGGAACTTTCTTTACCGGCATTGCCCATGATATCACCGAGCGCAAGAAGGCTGAAGAGGAAATCGAGACATTTAAAACGATGGCCGATATTACCGGTAATGGAATATCAATGTCCGATACTGAACGTAATATCGTTTACGTCAACCAGGCGTACGCAAGTGCCCACGGATATACACAAGATGAACTCATTGGCAAACATATTTCTATCGCCTATGCGGATTGGGAGCAGGAACACGCCGAAGGATTAAAACATAAGTTGATGAGAAAAGATGGATATGTGAACGAGGAGATATGGCACCGCCGAAAAGATGGCTCCACTTTTCCTGCTTTGATGGCCGGTACGATGGTTTTAGACCGGGATGGTAAGCCATGTTTACTGGCGACCATCACAATAGACATCACCGAGCGCAAGCGGATGGAACTTGACTTAGGTGAACGCGTTAAAGAACTCAACTGTCTCTATGGTATCACTAATATCGCTGAAAACCCGCATATCCCATTAGATGAAATATATCAGGAGACCGCTAATCTGATGCCACCAAGCTGGCAGTATCCAGAGACTACCTGCGCCAGAGTTATCGTTAATGGCAACAGGTTTGAGACAGAGAATTACAGAGATACCGAATGGACCCAGTCTTCGGATATTATAGTAAAAGGGGAAAAGACAGGCATTATAGAGGTCGGCTATCTTGAAAAGAGACCGGATATTGCTGAAGGGCCTTTCCTGAAAGAAGAGAGACAATTAATTAATGCTGTTGCCATACAATTGGGAA
>CBDUSH010000208.1:0-2717 GCA_965369965.1 uncultured bacterium
TTGAACTTATTGACCCGAGGCATATGGAACTCACCGCCCGCGTTGACGAGCTTGACGTCGTCAAAGTGAAAACCGGACAGAAAGTTATCATCGGCGTTGATGCCCTGCCGGGGACGAGGCTTGAAGGACGGGTTACCTATATCTCTCCGGTTGCCAGGGAACCGGTCGGGGTCGTTTTGTTTGAAGACGAGGATGAGGCAAAAGAGTATGAGGTCAAGATTGACTTCGGTATCCCGGCAAACTCACCGATAAGGGTTGGAATGAGCGCCACTGCCGAAATAATCGTTAAGTAAAGAAATACAAAACGTAAAGTATTGTTTCAGGCGGAGTCCGGCTCTCCCCTGGCTCTTCGTCTTCGTAATATAGCGAAATACATGAGAACTCCTAGAGCAACCGCCACACAGCCGGCACTGATAGCGCCGATAAGCCACCAGTTAATTATCGGCTCGACGGGCAGCTCTTCGGCCGGTACCGGGGCCGGCGAGTACTATATTATTATCCTCACGCAAGGTACCAAGCAGCTTTTTGACGGCTACACCCTCCGGAGCCTTGACGACGGTGACCGTGTTGGAAGCGCTTCAGACCGAGATACCCTTCAGGCGGGGCGGCGTCGAAGGCGAGCGCGGCCGTCCCCAGGACATCGCCGACGCCGTCCTGTTCCTGGCATCGAGTGAATCTGATTATATCACCGGGGAGCGCCTTCGTGTCAACGGCGGCTCGCTGATGGGTTAATTCTCCGTTCCGCCGGATAACGCCGTAATTCACTTCGGGGCACCCTGACCCGCCCCACCGGTATCCGCCGGACGGGCTTCAGCTAATCCGGAATCACTATTATCGGTTTCCCGTTCGGTCCGATTACCGGTTCTCCCTCTTCATCCAGGACAGCCTGACCCAGCACCGGAGTTCCGTCTTCAGTTACTCGAGGATTACCCGTCGGGTCTATGACAGGCTGTGGCTCGCCGAACTGTCTTTCACTATCATTCAATAATCTTTCCCCCGGTGTCAGGTTATAATATCCATCTCTGGGTTCGGGTACCGGAACTTGGGGAGGCGCCTGGTAAGGCTGGTCGGTAGCTTCAGGTTCAGGCGTTGGAACCGGGGAAGGCGAATCCCCGGATTGGCCATCTTGATTTTCAGGAGTTGGAACCGGGGAAGGCGTCTCCCCGGTTTGGTCATCCGAAAAACTGCCTTCGAAGCCTGGTGGAGGCGTATACTTGTATCTTTCATACCCGGGGCCGGACTTAAATCCCGGAGCGAGTTCAAAAAAGTAATTCCAGGGGATGGTTGTCCGTCCCGTGTTGGTAATATATATGTCCTCGCCTTCACGCCGGTTATCATACGTGCGGATTGGTTCTCCGGTTATTTTGTCATATATTTTTCGACCCAGCAACGGGACTCCGTCCGGGGTTACAATAATATCGCCGTTTATATCCCTAAGATTCTGCACCGGGCCCAATTCCTGACCCTCAGGATTTTCTATTTCCCATAAATTCCTGACGTCTTCAGCAACCCACTCATGCTGTCCGGAATCATCGCCGTCATGACCGCCATCGTCATGACCGCCATCGTCATGACCGCCATCGTCATGGCCATCATCATCCCCGCCACCATCGTCATGACCGCCATCATCTCCACCATCATCATCTCCATGATCATCTTGAGCCAATACCGGGGAAGGTGTATCGGTGAAAAGGATCGCCGAAGATGCGGTTATTACCAGAACTAATGAAAGTGCTAACGAAAATACTAATTTCATTATCATGGGTTATTTACCCCCTCTACAAAAGTATGCTTTATCGGCTATTTCCCCCCAAACCACGTAATAGCCTCAACTTTACTAAGCAGATGCCCCCCCACTTGACCAAGCGCTTCCCGGCGGGATTTACCGGCATCAAGCCAGCTTTCGTACTGGGATTGGGTCCAGATATTGTCTTCCGGTAAAGAGGCAACCAGTGTCCTGTAATCATAATCGGTCCCGTGATAGACATCGAAAGCTGACCGGGAGTTCGTATCGCCAATAACTGCGATGAGACTACCCAGTTGAGAATTAAAGGCTGTTACGTCATCGTAAATGTAAGCGCCGGTTTCATAATAGTGGTCGTACCAGAGTGAGTAAGCGGCAATAGCGGACAGTTCTTCACTCAGCTTGGTAGAACTGTCGAGCGAGTTCTCGAGTCCTTCACCGGCTTTGGTCAAATCCTCGATTCTGGTGTTAAGCTCTTCATTCAGTCCGGTAGAATTATCGAGCGAGTTCTCGAGTTCTCCATTGGCTTTGGTCAAATCCTCAACCCGTGCGCTGATTTCTTCATTCAGTTTGGTGGAATTATTGAGCGAGTTCTCGAGTTCTCCACCGGCTTTGGCCAAATCTCCAACTTGCTGCTGGGAAGAAGTCAATTCAGATTTTAACTGGTCGAACTGCTCCTGAGGTATTCCGCAACCCGTTAAAGCCGGTATCATAACCATCAATGATAGAAATATTACCCGGCGCTTCATTTTTGTCGTCATGTCAACACGCTCCCGTACCGGATTATTACTACACTAAACTATGAATTATCTTTTCAGTCATACGTTATACCATATCGATAATCCTGAAAGCAATGCACGCCCCAACCGGGATTCAGTAAATTTATATCTGATAAATCTAACAGTTAGAATATTCTTTTACCACCATCTTTGCCGGAGAACTTTTTACCGCCATTAATAACAAAGTGGCACCG
>CBDUSH010000209.1:0-2670 GCA_965369965.1 uncultured bacterium
TTTTTCGAGATGCTGGGCAACTTCAGCATCGGCGATTATTTCAAACGTGAAGCCATTGCCTGGGGCTGGGAGTTTTGCACCCAGCGATTGGGCCTTGACCCGGAGCGGCTCTGGGCGACTGTCTTCCTCGACGACGACGAGTCTTTCGGCTACTGGCGTGAAATCGGCCTTCCCGAATCGAAAATAAGGCGCTTCGGCGAGAAGGATAACTACTGGGGTCCGGCCGGAAACTCCGGCCCCTGCGGCCCCTGCAGCGAGATTCATTACGACCTCGGTGAGGAGTTGGGCTGCGGCCAACCCACCTGCGGCCCCAACTGCGATTGCGGTCGGTTTTCCGAAATATGGAACCTGGTCTTCACCCAGTACAACCAGGACGAATCGGGAAACCGCACCCCGCTGCCCAACCCGAATATAGATACCGGCATGGGGCTGGAGCGGACGGTAGCCGTGGTCACCGGCAAATCGTCGGTCTACGATACCGGCCTGTTCACTCCGCAGCTCGAATGTATCGCCGGGCTCTCCGCGAAAAAATACGGCGATGACGAGGCGACAGACCACGCCATGCGGGTGGCTGTGGAGCACGGTCGCGCGGTCACCTTTCTTATTGCCGATGGTGTTATCCCGGCCAATGACGGGCGCGGCTACGTCCTGCGCCGCCTGCTCCGCCGCGGCGCCCTCTTCGGCCGCCGCCTTGGCTTGCGCAAGCCGTTCCTGGCCGAAATCGCCCGGGTGACCGTCGGCCAGATGGGACACGCCTACCCCGAACTGCGGGAAAGAGAGGAATTTATCCTCAAGGTTATTCGGCTTGAAGAAGCCCGTTTCGAGGAAACGCTTAGTATTGGTTTAGAAGTTATTGATAGTTTGCTTGATTACCGTGGAACACATCGTGGTGTAATACCAGAACTCATGCTTTTTCTACGAAATGTTAAACACGGTCCTGAAAACACGGCAAATATTCTGGAAGAGCACGGATTTGTAGGTGGGGGGCGGGGGGCAGGGCGTCAAATTGGTTCAGAAATCGCTGCCGAGACTATATCGCAGTTGACTCATGGTTTTTTAAAGAGGCTAAAGGAAGGGAATAAACAATTCGCCGAAGATATTATGGATGATATTGAGAACTGGGGTCATAATATTTCTGGATATGAAGCCTTCAAATTATATGATACCTACGGTTTCCCCGTGGAACTGACCCGTGAAATCGCCGGGGAGCGCGGCTTTTCGGTGGATACGGCCGGTTTTGAGCGGGAGATGGCGCAGCAGAAAGAAAAGGCGCGGGCCAGCCACCGGTTCGAGCTGGCCGAAAGAGGACTCGCCAACCTGAAAAAAGAGCTCGACCTGAAAGCGAGTGAATTTGTCGGCTATGACCGCCTCAGCCACCGTTCCACCCTCGCCGCGCTGGTGGTTGACAACCAGCCTGTAAAGACTGTCCGGGAAGGGCAGGAAGTCGACCTTATTCTGGAGAGCACCCCGTTCTACGCCGAGATGGGCGGACAGGTGGGTGATACCGGTAAAATAGACGGCGCCAACGGGCAGTTCCTGGTTACCGATACCGTCCACGTTCCGCCGGATATTATCGTCCACCAGGGACGCGTCGTCCGGGGGGAATTGTCCGTCGGCGGGGAAGTTACCGCCGCGGTTGATTCGGAACGGCGTCTGGATATCGCCCGCAATCACACCGCCACCCACCTGCTCCACTATGCCCTCCGCCAGGTACTGGGTGACCACGCCCAGCAGAGGGGTTCGCTGGTCGGCCCGGAGCGGTTCAGCTTTGACTTCTCCCACCTCAGCGCGGTGACCCCGCCGGAACTGGAACAGGTGCAGCGCATCGTCAATGATAAAATCAGGCGGAACCTGCCGGTCTACGATGCTGAAATGCCTTATAAAGAAGCGGTAAAAGAAGGCGCTATCGCCCTCTTCGATGAAAAATACGGTGATAAGGTTCGCGTCCTCAGGACGGGCCGGCCGCCCATCAGCGTCGAACTTTGCGGCGGCACTCACGCCTCGGCCACCGGGGAAATCGGCTTCCTCCACGTCCTCAGCGAGCACGGCATCGGCGCCGGGCTGCGCCGTATCGAAGCCGTCACCGGCCGGGGTGCCGAAGAGTTTATCCGGCGGCGTCTTGCCGGTTTGCAAAATATTGCCGGCATTGTCGGCACAGACGTTGAAAATGCCCGGGACAGGGTGGAAAGCCTGGCGGCGGAATTGAAAAACGAGCGCCGGCAGCGGGAAAACCTGGAGAAAGAGATGGCGCGGACGCGGGCGGAGGCCCTCCTTGACCAGGTGGCGGTAACCGGCGATGTCAACCTCCTGGTGGCCGCGGTGCCCGCTTCCCGGATGGAAATCCTGCGCGAAATGGCCGATTTTCTTCGCGCCCGATTGAAAAGCGGCGTAATCGTCCTCGGCTCGGTTTACCAGGATAAACCGGTTTTCCTGGCGGCGGTCTCCGCTGACCTGGTCAGCCGGGGCTATCACGCCGGAAATATCGTCAGCCAGGTGGCCAGGGTCACCGGGGGTGGCGGCGGTGGCCGGCCTGACCTCGCCCAGGCCGGAGGCAGGCACAAAGACAAGCTGGACGAGGCGCTTAACCTCGTGAAAAGCCTGGTCGAGAAAACTTAAAGGAGTTTCAAGGGGAAGAAATCCCTTTGAAACTACCCCGTTCCCTGCCCCGTT
>CBDUSH010000210.1:0-2670 GCA_965369965.1 uncultured bacterium
TTATGCCCTGAAGGGGCCATATTCCTGCGGGAATCCCTGCCGGGAAGGATATTTAATCGCTGATATCTGGTCGTTATATCTTTGAGCGTGGAGTAATAAAACCACCAAATGGCGCGGGTGGATTTGACATCGCTTGTCATTCCCTTCTATCTTGTGGGAAGACGTCCGGAAAATAAAAGATTTCTGTAAATAATCTGTGGATAGGGCATGAGAATCGGCATTCTGGAAATAATCACCATAGTAATAATCATCATCGTAATCCTCCTGATAGCACGAATTGCTCGGGTTAAGCCGGATGATGCCGCTCAAAGAAGGGAATCCACAACTGATACTACGTCTTGGCGAGTAAAAGATATGCCAGGGAGGGTACGGCACTATTTAAAAAGACTGGGCATAGCATTTGTTGTTACCGGAATATTATTCGCACTGGCTGGAATAAGTATGTTTAGATGGGCGGTACAGGGTTATGTGTGGGCATTGGGGGCTATGGTTCTTGGATTTACCCTCTTATTTCTGTTAAGAAATAAATAGTTTATTACCAGATCAGTAAAATAAAAAGTGGCCGCGGGTGTGTTTGAACCAACCGCAAGACATTAACTAATGGAATAGTAGATATTATGAAACAACTCATCTGTTATTGTTACGAATACTCGGAATACGACATCGTTTCAGATTTCCAGGCAAACAATGGCAAATCACTTATTCTGGAAAGAATAGCCGAGGCCAGAAGGAACAATACCTGCCAATGCGATAACAAGCATCCGGAAAAAAGGTGATGTATTGCGGACGTCCGCCGTGTTGTGGACAGTATTAAAAAATAGCAGTGGCCGCGGGTGGATTTAATACAGCTTTTTCCGATACCGAAAGTCATCACAGATGAAAACAGACAGGTAGGGGTAGGGTAATGGTGACGCCGGTGACTAATATATTCGTTGTAATCCTCCTCTCGCCAGGCAGTTACCATTACTTTACCGGGCGATTCGATGTGCGTCTCTGATTTATTCCGTGCTGAGATAACTTATCTCTCAAACGTTGCTCACACAGTTCCAGCAGGGCCTCAGTAAATTGACGACGATCAGGAAACTGCGTACTCAGATAAACGTGCCGAACCAGTGTAAGTAAAGCGTAAACATTTAAGGAAGCGCGCGTCTCTTCGCCGGAGAGTTCTACGAACCGTTCTTCCAGTGCTTTCTCCCTATCCACTAATGCTTCAGGATCGCCCAGCGCACGCAAGGCGTATTCCGTCATATGCCCGGAGAAATTACCAGCGTCAAGTCCCGGATCACCGTTACAATACAGGTCAAAGTCCAGCAAGTAAAGCCTTGGCCCATCTATGAGCACTTGATCCGGATAAAAGTCCCGGTGGATTCCCCTTACCTCCGGCTCTGGGATGGTACTGCCAATCCGGTTACAGAGATGTAGAAGATGTTCTAAACGTGGCGCCCACTCCGGCCTGATTCGAGCCACTATGGGCAGGCTTTCGTGCAGGATACGCAGCTCATCGGCCATGGTGTGGTGGCACGATGATGGAATCTGAACCTTGTGGAGCTTGTGGGCGGCCTCCGCAACCTTTCTGGCAAGAGCGATTCCGCTCGGCCCAGGCAGGAGGTAAGTGGCCACCACGCCAGATAGTTTCCGTTGGAGCCACATATGGAATTCCGGAATAATACCGATGGGTTCAGGCACTGAAATTCCATCCTGGCTATTCGCTCCGAAGTCCGCGTTCCAGAGTGACTTCATGATGAAATACGTTGTTTCATCAAGTCCTTTCACCCGCACCTTGCCCAGCAAAGTAATTATCTTGGTCGGAGTATCCGCCCGTGCTATCTCAATATCATATTCAATCACGCAACGCCGCGCCGGTTTGTAGCGCGTCACTCGAATCGCGCGGAGACGGAACCGGGTTTGATTGACCGAAAAGCGTGGAATATGACGCTTGAATTGACGTTCCACTTCCAGCGGATCCAGCGCCCGTGTCAGAAAGGGCATATCTGGTTCGTCACGCACACCGAAAAGATCAATCACCGGAATTTCGTCACTGCGTTGCGTAACGGATGGTAGATGGAATTTACCTCTGGTATCGGTTTTAAGAATATCCTCGGCGCGCCCCAGTATCGCCTCGGTTGCTTCAGCCCAGTCCGGGTTCCGATGTCGAAAACACCGTCGCGCATTCTTTAGCAGTCCCGCAATCGTGTACAGTTCAATCCGTGCCGGAATATCGCCGCGGGCTGCGTACTGATAGCCTTCCAGCAAGGCGTTCTTGACGGCTTCAAGTTTTGTTCTGGGCAGGTTGGCGCGTAGCGTGTCTTTTTCGAGATGCGCGAGGAATTTACCCAGGTCGGCTGACGGGTCCCCGGAGACGGCACTGTCATAATCAAAGATTGACGCTATGCCGTTAGCGATTATGACCTGGTCACTCTTGAAATCGCCGTGGATAGGATAGTCCAGCTGGGGTTCACTATTGAGTCGACTGACCAATTCTCGGGCGACATCATCGGCCCGCCGGGCCAGATGAGGGCATAGAAATCCGATCTCGGCACTTGCCGCGAGCAGGGTAGCCGCCTCCTGGTCCCGCGTCAGCCGGGTCAGCCTGCCCGGGTCCTGGGCGTGTAGTTCGGCTATGGCTGCCCCAACCGTCCTGACCGGCTCTAATTCCAGTCCCGGTTGTAA
>CBDUSH010000211.1:0-2654 GCA_965369965.1 uncultured bacterium
CCAAGAAGAAACAAAGGGCTCGGAGCTAAGTCAATTCAGGTGACACTCCATTAGCATTACAGACCGTGTTATCAATTATGAAGAACAGTGCTTCTTCAATTGAACACGAATAGTCGGCAGCTAGTTTACGGCCTTGTCGGATATGTTTTTAAACCCACTCGCTTCAGCCAGTTTGCCTCGAATTTTCGCAGTTCCTTCAATACGTCATCTGGTAACGGCTTCGGCTGATGCGTTTTCATTATTTTTATCGTTTTTTCATTCAGCAGATCGGCACATCCTTTGGTATTACTATCTTTCATCATACTCCGGTCGAATATTGTCGGCGACCAGAATTTCCGGAAGTGCTTTCGGGTATGCTTCTCAGACAAATAAGTTCCCCTCGGTCCGATTCGATCGATTAGCTCAAGCGGTAATGTTTCGTCATTTATGGTTAGCCCATTCGTAGATACCTTGACCATGTCGATTATTTCGTCGACGAATACGATTGATTCAGGAGATATCGTTGTGGCGTGATAGACCAGGCCTACATCATGAACGAGGTCAGCCCCCGACATCGCGGACATGAGCACCTGATAGGTGATTTCGGCACCCGCCTGTGCATCGAGCATTTCGGCATCGGTACAACCGGCCGTTCCGAACATGGGCAGCCGGTAATAGTGGCACACTTCGGTAAGTGACGCGATCAGAAAGCTCAGTTCAGGGGAACCATACGGGAATATAGTAGTCTTCATTTCCATAATATTTGGCATTGAACCGAAAATAACCGGAGCTCCCGGATTTTTTAATTGAATTACCACCAACTGGCTCAGTACTTCGGCGATTACGAGTGCGAGTACTGCCGGGTAAGTCGCCGGAGTGGTTGCCCCGGCTAACGGCATACTGTAGACCACATTGGGCAGTCCCTTCTCAGCGCAGATAAGGCTCTTTTCCATGGCGTCTTTTCCCTGTACCAGTGGGGTGACCGGCTCGGACGAACCGCCGAAAAACGGCTTTCTTCTAAGTTGTTCCTCACCTCCGGCGACGATAGCACAGAGTTCTATCATTTCCCTCAGGCTTGTCGCGTCATTGATTTCAGCAATAACCGGTTTGGTGCTGTTTAGAATAAACTGGAGAAGCGATACCTTATCTGCGATCTCGCCGGGTATCGTCTTATGTCCCGTGGCGAGATAGGACCATTCAATATTCGGCAGGGCATCAATCACTCTCGTTGTACTGGCAATATCTTCGACGTAACATGTTCTTCGTGCCTTAAGATAAGGATCAACATATTCGGGACAATCCGGCATAGAGCCGAAATGGGAGCCTGTCTGCCCGTTGAGTACAATGGCCGGTTCTCCTTCACGTGAATACAACGTTATTGTCTTGGGGGCCGTCCTTATCGCTTCCTCGACCAGATGAGACGGAATCTTAATCCTTTTAGGGTCAGATATGTCAGCGCCAGCCGCAGCCAGCAAGTCAATCGCTTCCTGGCATTCATATAACACTCCCGTCTTCTCCAGGATATGCAGTGCCGCGTAATGAAGTTCTTTCACCTGAGTCTCTGATAATAAACGAAATTGCGGGCTGTTGTACTGAATATAATTCGCGCGCATAAATGGCTCCTCTGCTTTTTATTCAGGTTATTTATCGTTTATGGTTGTTATTCTGATAATTACGGTCGTCTGGGGTATTCTTTCAATCCCGTCTTCTTGAACCACCCGTCTTCAATCTTCTTGAGTTCTTTTAATACCTCATCCGATAGTTGTTTTGGCTGGTGGGTTTTTAATATATGGAGAGTCTTTTCTTTCACTAAATCAGCACATTTCTTGGTATTTTCGTCTTTTACTACGGTGCGGTCGAATACAGTGGGTACCCAGAACTTACGAAAGTGCTTCAGGGTGTGCTTTTCGGAAATATAGGTCCCCCGTGGTCCAACGCGGTCAATAAGATCTAGAGCTAAGGTTTCCTCGTTAATCTCAATACCGCCCATAGAGACGTTTACCATATCGATAATCTCGTTACAGAGAACCATGAACTCCTGGGATATAATCGTCCCGTGACCGGTGACCGCGATGTCATGAACCAGGTCTGCCCCGGATAGCGCCGTCATCTGAATCTGGTACGTTGCCTCTATTGCCGTCTGTGTATCCAGCGGATCCGAATCGACAATTCCCGCCGTACCAAACATCGGTAATCGATAGTAGTGACTCAGTTCGGTTAATGCGGCCACCATTAAACTCAGTTCAGGCGCCCCGTATGAGTATATCATTGTTCTCATGTCCATGATGGAGGGTATGCCGCCATAGACCACCGGCGCCCCGGGATATTTATGTTGAAGAACGACCAGTTGACTCAGAACTTCCGCATTAGCGATGGCCAGGCAGCCCGCCAGTGTCGCCGGGGTAGTAGCACCGGCCATCTGCATACCATAGACTACGTTGGGAATCCCTTTTTCAGCACAGAGAAGGCTCTTCTCCATGGCGTCTTTACCCTGCACTAACGGGCTGACCGGTTCGGACGAACCACCGAAAAAGGGCTTCCGTCTCAGTTCCTCCTCTCCGCCGGCAACAATGGCACAGAGTTCTATCATTTCCCTCAAACTTGGCGCGTCATTTATTTCGGCAATGACTGTTTTAGAACAATTCAGCACATATTGCATAAGGGTTACCTTATCC
>CBDUSH010000212.1:0-2637 GCA_965369965.1 uncultured bacterium
TCAGAATGACATGGAAAATTAAAGGAAAGGCGGGGCAGCCGATGAAGAAACGGGAGCGAGGATATTGAACACGGCGGGAATAAAAAGGCTGCGTCCTTACCAGCGGGAGGCGGCGCAGGCGATACTGAACAGCGTCTTCAACCGGAAGGGGCGCACTTTCTCGGTGGAGATTGCCCGCCAGGGGGGCAAGAACGAGCTTTCCGCCCAGATCGAGCTGCTGCTGCTGACGCTATCCATCAACCGTCCGGAGAACCTGGTGAAATGCTCGCCGACCTTCAAACCGCAATCGGCCGTTTCCATGTCGCGCTTAAAGGAACGGCTGAACGACGCCGGGTTCGGCCGTACCTGGAAATCGGAACTCGGCTACATCATCCGGCTGGGCGAGGCGAGGGCGATTTTCCTCTCCGCGGACGAGTCTGCCAACGTCGTCGGCAACACCGCCCACATCCTGCTCGAAGTCGATGAATCACAGGAGGTGAGCAAGGAGAAATACAGCAAGGAGTTCAAGCCGATGGGGGCGACCACCAACGTGACCACGGTGCATTACGGCACCACCTGGGACGATACCACCCTGCTGGAGGAAGTGAAGCAGACGAACCTGGAGCTGGAGAGAAAAGACGGTGTGAAGCGGCATTTCAGCTACGACTGGGAAGAGGTGGCCAGGCACAACCCCGACTACCGCGCCTACGTGGAGGCGGAGAGGGAGCGGCTGGGGGAAGACCACCCGCTTTTCCTGACCCAGTACCGGTTACTGCCGCTGCGCGGGGGCGGCGGCCTGCTGAGCGGGCAGCAGCTTGCCCAGCTGCGCGGGGAGCACCCCCGGCGGCGGGAAGCGCAGTCGGACAAAATCTACGTGGCGGGTATCGACCTGGCCGGGGAGGCCGAGGACGGCGAAGAAGTTTACCGGACAGGCACAGTGCCGCGCCGGGACGCCACGGTGGTAACTATCAGCGAGCTTGATTTCAGTTTCTGCAACGAGGTGATAAAGCAGCCGGTGATAAGAGTGACCGAGCACTACCGCTGGACGGGGCGGAAGCACAGCGAACTCTACCCGCAACTGGTGGACATCCTGAAAAACGTCTGGCGGTGCCGGAAGATAGCCGTGGACGCGACCGGAGTGGGCGAGCCGGTGAGTTCGTTCCTGAGGCAGGCGCTGGGACGAAAGGTGCTGCCGTTCACCTTCAGCCAGAAATCAAAGAGCGAACTGGGCTTTAACCTGATAGCGGCGGTAAACGCGGGGCGGCTGAAGGTCTATAAAGGGGACGGCTCCGCCGAATACGGGGACTTCTGGGGGGAGATGGAGCGGGCGAAGGGCCAGTACCGGCCGAACCGGACGATGAACTTCTACGTGGACCGGGCGCAGGGGCACGACGATTTCCTGATGAGCCTGGCGCTGACGGTGGAGGCGGCGTGGAAATATGTGCCGTGGGTGGGGTGGGGGAGGGATGGTGACAGTTAAAAAGGGCGTCAAGAATGTAATAATTTAGGTAGTGGGTCAATTTGAAATATTCAGGCAATGACAAGAATTTTCTTTATGTTAGAATTAGAGTATGCCAAAGCGGTCAAGCAAAAGAACACCAGACGTAAACGTAATAGCTACTGACATTGTTGGGAAGGCCACCGATGAGGCGCACATTGTCAAGAATCCTGCTGCTGTGGCTCTAGGTCGGCTTGGTGGATTGAAGGGTGGTAAGGCAAGAGCTGCTAAACTTTCGCCCGAAAGACGTTTAGAGATTGCTAGGAAAGCAGCTTCGGTTAGATGGGGTAAGGCACCCACAAATTTAGTTCGCAGCTAGCTTTACACTGATTAGGCGATTAACACTGACCCGTAACTCCGCTGCCTGTATAGCAAGTTTTCTATGTACATCAGCCGGGACACGTACCGTGAAATTACCCGAATAATGCTTGACCGATATTGGCTCGGGAATAACCTCATCATTAGACTCCATATCTGAAACAACATCTGCCACAACACTATTAATACCCCGTAATGCCGCCTCCTGGGTAGCGTCGAGCCAGCTAAGGCTAGGGAATTCCGCGCACAATCCCACATATTCCCCGTCATCTTCAGACCAAGTAACTCGGTAAGTATAACGGTCACTTTTCCCTGCTACTTTTATTGCCACTTTGCACTCCTAATCTTTTAATTGCTGTTATTACTTGCCTAACTTGATAGTCTTTTCCCTTACCATCTTTCTCTTGTATATTTACTCTAGGGTCACCATGCCAAGGGGTTTTGTAAACACGGTGGCTACTGCTCTTTTGCCGAGCCTCCCCAAGATAATAATCACAGATTTTACAGAGGTCGTTAAATTTAACATTGCTTGGACTCCTCTCCAACTGTTTGACTGTATCATCTATGGAATCCATCTTCCTATAAAGAATGGTATCAATATTGATACCATTTGTCAATAGATAAATGAACATATTTTCACACATATTTACATTATTAGGATACTTACGCAAACCCTAATTAAGGAAAAGGAACGTTTTTAATCAGCAGATAAATCCCCCTGTGGGTGGGGGGAGATGGAGCGGGCGAAGGGCCAGTACCGCTCTTTTTTGTCAAAAATCCCTCTCCCGGTGGGGGGAGAAGGGGACAGGGTGCGGAAGAACAGATTCCGGGCAGGCTCAGCA
>CBDUSH010000213.1:0-2631 GCA_965369965.1 uncultured bacterium
TCATCGCTGTAAAACCGAAGCCGCCTTTTAAACCTGTCTTCCAGGTGGCGGCTTCCAGAGAAGAGTCCGACATATCTATCATTAATGAGCCTTATAACGGCTCGTCCGTGTTTCTGGTGGAGGCGGGGGAGAGTCGAACTCCCCGTCCAAAAGAAGCGACCCAGAATATGCTACAAGCTTAGTCAGCTCTTTTATCTTGCCCGGTTAACCTCTGCTGACCGAGTTTAGCCAGACCAGTCGATATTTCTTTCACCGCCTTTATCGACGTCCCGGCAGTGGCACTTCAACTTTTCGGCATCCAATCCCAACCCGTTGAAGTGAGGTCAAGCTGGATGTGCAGTCTATTTGTTAGGCTGCAAGAACTAATTCAGGTTCGCCAATTAATTTTTTGCCACCGGTTTAATGAGGTTGATGGCACCTCAGCTTGCGACTCTGTAGCCTACTTCCCCTGTCGAAACCACGCGCCCCCATGCAAGTTGGTCGTTTTGGCCTAAACCTCCGGTTAGACTTTATGTCTTTTGGTCATCCGCCCGAGCTCCCGGTCCGTTTCGCGGCGGGCGATGGCCTCTCGCTTGTCGTAGAGTTTTTTGCCTTTGGCCGGGGCCACAGCCACCTTGGCCAGACTATCTTTTAAGTACAGTTTTACCGGTATCAGGGTGAGGCCTCTTTCCGATTTCTGTCTCAGGAGGCTCTCAATCTGTTTACGGTGCAGCAGGAGCTTCCTGGGGCGGGTCGGCTCATGGCTCATGTAGCTTCCGGCTTCATAGCGGGCAATATGGGCGTTAACCAGCCACATCTCGCCGGCTTCGGGCCTGACGTAGGCATCGCCCAGATTTACCCGGCCACTTCGGATGGACTTTATTTCCGTACCGGTGAGGACGAGGCCGGCTTCAATACTTTCGCCGATGTGATAGTTATGATACGCTTTACGATTGGTAGCTACCGTTTTAATCTCCATTTCCCTGTCTAAATTATATCACATTCAACCGGTAAAGTTATTTTCGGATGGTACTGCTAAGCTCCGGCAGGCCGGCGCACCGGGGAAACGGAGGGTCTTCCGGCAGAGTTTCCGGGGACGATATATCCGGTTGCCGTGTCTACGGATTCAGCCACGGGGCTTCGAGTCCGGCGATTTCGGCCGGGCCCCAGGTGCCCGCCGGGTAGGGGTAAACCGGGAGTTTCTGTCCGAGCAGACCGTCATAAAGCTGCCACGCCTTCTCTACTTCCGCATCGCAGACGAAGAGCGTCTGGTCTCCGGCGGTGACGTCGAGAATCAGGGTTTCATAGGCATCTGGGAGCGGACCGAATGCCTCCGTGTAACGAAAATGCAGCGCCTGTGTGGTTAACGCCAGCGGCTGCCCGGGAGACTTCACCTGAAAATTCAAATCGAAACCCTCATTGGGCTGCAGAGTGATAACCAGGATGTTCGGTTTGACGCCGCAGGTAGCCTCGAAGGGATGAAATATGGACACCGGAGCGCAGTGGTAGTGTATTATAATCTGGGTGCACCTTAGCGGCAGGCGTTTCCCGGTGCGCAGGTAAAAGGGGACTCCTTCCCAGCGCCAGTTAGCGATTCCCAGTTTGAGAGCGGCGAAGGTTTCGGTGCTGGACTCGGCGGCAACACCTGACTCTTGCGTGTAACCGGCCACGTCCTGCCCGTCAATCTTGCCGCCGGTGTATTGCCCCAAAACAACGTCTTCCGGGCGCAGCGGCTGAATCTGGTGCAGTATTTTAATTTTTTCGTTGCGTATTGCCCCAGCCTCAAAGGCGGTGGGGACTTCCATCGCCACCAGTGTCATGAGCTGGGTCAGGTGGTTCTGGACCATGTCACGCAGGGCGCCCGACTGCTCATAATAGGCGGCCCGTCTTTCTACGCCGAGGCTCTCGGCAACGGTAATCTGCACACTTTCCACGTGCTCCCGGTTCCACAAATGCTCAAAAAAAGCGTTGGCAAAGCGGAAAACCAGCAGGTTTTGCACCGTCTCCTTACCCAGAAAATGGTCGGTACGGTAGATTTGTGATTCGTCAAAGAGGCGGTGGATTTCCTGGTTCAGCTCCCGGGCGGAAGTCAAGTCCCGACCGAACGGCTTCTCCATTGCCAGTCGAGTCCATCCCGGGCTGCGGTTCAAACCGTTTTCGCCCAGACCGGCCACTGTGGCCGACACTACCTCGGACGGCAGGGCCAGGTAGAATACCCGGTTACCCGTCAGCGCGTGCTCTTTCTCCAGGGCTTCTATCCGGTCGGCCAGCGCCCGGTAGTTAACGTCTTTTCCGGTATTGACGCCGTGATAATAGAGGCACCGGTCACACCATCTGGAAATGGCACCGTCGTCCACCGGTAATCCGGCCCCGGCCAGTTTTTCCCGTACCCAGGTACGATACCCGGTGTCATCCAGGCCTTCGTCGGTGTCAATACCAAGGATAATCTGCCGGTCGCTGAAGGTTCCCTTAGCCCATAGCTGAAAGAAGGCGGGTAGCAGTTTACGATGGGTGAGGTCACCTTTGGCTCCAAAAATAACGAACAGATGAGGCTCAAACGTGGATGAGGGCATTTCCCACCTCCTCTAAGCTGTATTATTCCTGCCCTATGTTTATATGGTAACTCTGGCAATACCACAAATCAAGCGCTTG
>CBDUSH010000214.1:0-2604 GCA_965369965.1 uncultured bacterium
AATGGTTGGGGAGGTATGATGGGCGGCGATATGATGGGCGGCGGCGGTATGATGGATGGCGGTATGATGGGCGGCGACTGGTCAGGCAACGAATTCCAGGCACGCACCTACGGCGACGCCGCCAACAGCGGTGGCTGGAACGGCATGATGGGTCGTTTCTGGAATAACATCACCCACTGGAACTGGGGTGGCTCGGGCGGCGGTATGATGGGCGGCAGCTGGTAAAGCAGCGCCTCATCAGTCAAATTCACTCCAACGGGGTGGCCGAGGCCTACGCCTCAGCCACCCCTTCTTTACATAGTATAAAAATTCATTGTATGCTGAAAATAGAGCCGGCGCGGAGTATGGTAATGGCCAAGGGCAAGATACTGGTAGTTGACGACGAAAAAAAGATGGTTGACCTGGTGCGCGCCTATCTGGAACGTGACGGTTACCAGGTGGTGGAGGCGGCTGACGGGCACCAGGCGCTGGAAGTTTTTCAGCGCACCCTGCCTGACCTGCTTATTCTCGACCTCATGCTGCCGGAAATAGACGGGCTGGAAGTATGCCGGGAGATACGCCGCACCTCGGATGTTCCCATCATCATGCTCACCGCCCGTGATGATGACGCGGACAAACTGATTGGCCTTGAACTGGGGGCGGATGATTATATCACCAAGCCTTTCAGCCCCCGGGAACTGGTAGCCAGAGTCCGGGTTATCCTGCGCCGTGCCCACCCCTCCCCTGCCTCACCTCCAGCTACGGCGCGCCTCGTCCGCGGTGACCTTATCCTCGACGAGGCACGTTTTGAAGCTACCTGTCACGGCCACCCTCTCCCGCTCACCCTTACCGAGTTCCGTATCCTGGCCGCGCTGGCCATTTCACCCGGCCGGGTCCTCTCCAGGGCCCAGTTACTGGACGCCCTCGGTGAGACTTACGAAGGTTATGAACGCACTATCGACGTCCATATCAAGAACCTGCGGCGCAAGCTGGGGGCAGCCGGCGCCGGCAAGGGCTGCTCTATCGCCACCGTCCACGGTCTGGGATATAAGCTCCAGGAGTCACAAAATGTTTAGAATATTAAACCTGGACCGGCTTTCCATCCGGCTCGCCGCCGCTTTCCTGCTGGCTGCCATGGTGGGAGTCGGGCTGGTGGCCGTCCTGGCTTATCAGAACACCTCCAGCGAATTTAATTCTTTCCTTACCCATGTGGAAGCGATGGAACGGGCTATGGGGGGCGGCATGATGGGTGGCGGTATGATGGGCAACCGGGCTTTTATCCAGGCCCAGCGGGACTTCCTGGACGGCCTGGGGCAGACACTCATTATCGCCGGGGCGGCCGGGGTGCTGCTGGCCATCGTCCTCAGCGGCCTGTTTACCCGCCAGATTGTGCGGCCTCTGGAAAAGGTGGCCTCCGCGGCACGCCGGGTGGCTGGCGGTGATTTAAGTCAGCGGGTGGAAATCAAGGGTTCCAGTGAACTGGCCGAACTTGGACGGTCTTTCAATACCATGGCGGCAACTTTACACCGTGACCGTGAACTGCGCCAGAAGATGGTGACCGATATCGCCCACGAGTTACGCACCCCCCTGTCCATATTGCAGGGTAACGTAGAGGCCATGCTCGACGGGGTAATGACAGCCGATACTAAAAATCTGAATTCACTACACCAGGAAACGGTGCACCTGGCACGGCTGGTGGAAGACCTCCGCACCCTGTCCCTGGCTGAATCCGGACAGCTTCAGTTTCACCCGGTCGCCACCGCCTTGAAAAAGCTGTCGGAGGGGGTTATCGAAAAGTTCCGGACACAGTTCGCCCAGAAAAAAGTAGCCATTTCGCTGGACGCCTCGGATGACCTGCCCCCGGCGCTGGTCGACCCTGACCGCACCGCACAGGTATTGCGCAACTTCCTCAGCAATGCCCTCCAGTACACCCCGGAAGCGGGTGAGGTCCTGGTTAAGCTCTCTCCGGAAAGGAAAGGTATCACCATCTCGGTGCGGGATACCGGGGACGGTATTTCTCCCGAACACCTCCCCCACGTTTTCGACCGTTTTTACCGGGTTGACCGCTCCCGCACACGCAGCACGGGTGGTTCCGGCCTGGGGTTAGCCATCGCCCGGCAGCTTACCGAGGCGCAGGACGGCCAGGTCTGGGCGGATAGTGAACCTGGGAAGGGCAGCACTTTCTTCTGCCACCTGCCCCTTGTCCCTTCGTAAACCGGTAACTCTTACCTCTGTTTATGTATCATGTGATGCCCGACGAGAAAACCGAGGCTTCCCGTAATGAAGAGCAAGGCCAGGATGACTAACTGCAAGCCACCGAGGAAGCTACAGGCACCGGGAATGACGAACAAGACCAGCAGACCCATCACCAGGCTGAAGACAGCCACAAAACCACCCGCCAGGCGCAGCAGCTCTTTACCGGTGAGATTCGGGTTAAACGTCGGATTAAAGGTTACCATGATACCACCTCCCTGGCTCTTTTACTTTCAATCGTCCCCTTAGAAGTTAAAATTTCTTCGCGTCGGTACTTTGGCCGGTTCTTCCTGCCACGGAGGCAGCAAGTAAGCGATTACAGCCAGGATACCGAACGGCAAAAGCGTTAGTACTACCGAGGTAATTATGCCT
>CBDUSH010000215.1:0-2529 GCA_965369965.1 uncultured bacterium
GTAACTATGCTATACTTTATACAGTCGGCAACGGCGGGAGGCCCTGATTCTGGAAAGCTTGGAAATAGCCCGTAAGGCGGTCACTGCCGCCAGTGAAAAACAGGCCAGCGACATCGTGCTGCTGAACGTCCGGAACGTATGCACCTTTGCCGATTACTTTGTTATCTGCTCCGGAGAGGCCGACCGGCAGATACGGGCCATTTATGAAGAGATCGAGCACGCTCTGAAAAAAGAAGGCGTCAAGCCGCACCACCGTGAAGGCACCCTGGATTCGGGGTGGCTGCTGCTGGATTACGGCGACGTTATCGTCCATATCTTCAGCGCCGAAGAACGGGAGTATTACCGGCTGGACAAGCTGTGGGACGAGGCCGAGACGGTACTCCGCATCCAGTAGGCCGGTTTCCCTCACCCCGGGAAGAGCTCATCATCAGCAAAGAAAAGGCCTATTTCTTTCTCCGCCGCCGCCACAGAATCGGAACCGTGCACCGCATTACGCCTGATATCCAACCCGAAGTCGGCCCGGATGGTGCCGGATTCCGCCTTTAACGGGTCGGTGGCACCCATTTCCTTCCGGATCGCTTCCACCGCCCCTTCGCCCTCAAAGGCGATGGCCATTATCGGCGCCGAGGTCATATAATCCACCAGACTCTCAAAGAACGGCTTGCCTTCATGAGCGGCATAGTGCCGGTGGGCCAGGGCTTTATCCATGTTCAGCATTTTGAGGCCGACTACCCGGAGACCCATTTTTTCCAGGCGGCTGATAATCGCGCCGCCCCGTCCGGTACCCATTGCCACCGGTTTTATCAGAACCAGAGACCTCTCCATATATGACTCCTTCATCAATTATAATCTTTTTCAGGGGGCAGTAAACAGGCCGGCTAAATCAGGCACCTTTACCGCCTCCAGTGAATCAACCACCAGATTAGCCGCGCTTAAGCTCTCCCGGGAATGATTGGTGGTAACCGCCAGGCATTTCATCCCCGCCCGCCGGGCACCGGTGACTCCGGCCACGGCGTCTTCAACAACGAGGCAATCGGCCGGCTCGACCCCCAGCCTTTCGGCGGCGAGCAGAAATATCAGCGGGCTCGGCTTACCCTCGGCCACTTCCTTACCCCAGGCGATGGCCTGAAAGTACTCTTTGATACCCAGACTGCCGAGCGCCATCTCGACATTTTCAGCGGGCGCCGAGGAGGCAATGGCCATTTTCACGCCATGCTCCCGGAGCCGTTTCAGCAGCTCAATCGCCCCCGGCAGAGGCTTTATCCCCCCGGCGGCCTCACGGCGAAAGGCTTCTTCTTTCTCGATGACGATAGCTTCCACTTCCGCCGCCGAAATACCGGGAATGGTATCCCGTATAATGGTATCACTGCGCTGGCCGAAGTGGCGCCGGAAGTCCTGCCCGGTGAAGGCGACTCCTCTCGAAGGGAAAACGGCCTGCCAGGCTTTGAAATGATAGGCGGCGGTATCGACGATAACGCCATCCATGTCCCAGATAACCGCCTTCAGGGTGCCTTTTGCGGCGATGACTACCTGAGTGGCTCTGCCTTCGGCCACCAGGGTACCGTCCGGCAGGGATACGGCGGCTTCGAGCCTGACCGACCTGCCTTCGGCTTTTACCACCGAGGCGGTGATGATGAGAGGCTCATCGACCACAGCCGGTCGTTTGAAGCTGACCTGGAGCTTGGCGGTGAGAAAGCCGGAGAATCCCGCGTAGAGGGCGGCGTGCCCCATGGCTTCATCGAGCATGGTGGCGATGATACCGCCATGAATGATGTCGGACCAGCCCTGGTAATTCCTGGCCGGCGTAAATTCGGCCCGGGCGGTGGCGCCGTCCCACCGGAAATCAAGCTTCAGGCCGATGGGGTTTTCCTGCCCGCAGCCGAAGCACAGTCCGTCGTCTTTTATCGTTTTTACCGGCAGCCTGGTGCGTTCTGCCATGTTATTCTCCGTCTCTAACTACTTAATGGGGCGTCAAAGTGCGCCCAGCAGGCCCCGGGCAATGCTACCGGATTACCCGCCCGGGTCTTTCCCGGGAGATAGTTTTCAGTGAAATATGAACGTTTTGGAAAGGGGAACCGGTGGTCACCGGTTGAGTTGAGGGTGGCCCGGCAACCATTTTCGCCAGGAGATCGATAAGGCCGTATTCTCCCAGCTCAGCGACTTTCATACCCTGAAATTATATCACGCCACGACTGGTGGGACAAATGAGGCTGGATTTAAGGAAACCCACCCCCTTTCTAATATTTGCAGTCACCCTCACCCCCTGTATCCCCCTCTCCCTCGAGGTAAAGGGAGAGGGGGAGTTTTATTATAAAGAGGGGCTTCGCCCCTCTTAGACACCCGGTAATGACAGATGGAAGGAGATTCTTCGTCACTTCGTTCCTCAGAATGACATTTTCTTGAACATCCGTAATACACTCACGCCCTTTTGAACGTCCCTAATATTTTCCAGTCGCCCCTCTATCCATTTCCCCCAAAACCTGCTATATTCTTGGTACGATATGCGTTACGGAATTATTGCCGATATTC
>CBDUSH010000216.1:0-2522 GCA_965369965.1 uncultured bacterium
TACCCGGTGTTAATGGCTCCTTTTAGGCCAGGTCTTTTTTCTTAGCTTCGAATTCTTCCTGGTTTATCTCTCCCCGGGCATACCTTTTCTTGAGGATTTCAAGCGCCGAGTCTGCCGGCTGGTTCAGACTGCCTGATTCGCCCGGCCGGCGGACGGCGGCCACCACCGCCCAGATAATAAGACCCAGGACACCTATCCAGATAACAGCCATAAATCCCATTGTTCCAAACCCTCCCATCATACCGGGGCCCATCATCCCCCAGCCTCCGTACTGTCCTCCCCAGATTGTTCCGAAGACTCCGGGCAGAACAACCAGGATGGCGACGACTATGCCCCCGATAATCAATGCTCTCTTCATATTTTTACTCATCAGTTGCCTCCTTTGGCAGGTCCGGTAAACTCATCCCCCGCCCCGCCAGTTTCAGGCTCAACTAAAAGTCACCAGCTTGTCTGAATCGGAAATCATGGCAACCAGCTCCGGCATGGTAGAGACAGGGCAGACGCCGGCCGCCTGGTGTCTGTCTTCCAGGCAGGTTCCGCAGGCCAGGAGGTTACCGCCGCCGCCAAGAAACTTGTCCAGCACTCCGGCAATATCGTAAGCCTCGCTCTTGATGTTGACTATTTCCACGCCGCTGCCGAGAAGGAAGAGGCTGGTCGGGTTGCCTCCGTTAAGCGCTTCGTTCCCCAGGCGCAGCCCGTTCCAGGCGGTCTCCGGATCGTTGGTGTTCATAATAATACCCAGTTTCATTGTTTATTTGACCTCCAGAGAGGTATCCAGGTTGACCGGTGTGCTAAGCGCGTAGACGGCCGGGCATCTCTCGTAGGCAAGCCTTTCTATCTCCTCCAGCTTCTCTCTGGGAGCATCGCTTTTGACCTGCAAGATGATGCGTATCTTCTCCATGACCGGTTCCTGAGATAAACCAAAGACACGGGAGAAATCCAGATTGCTCTCCAGCCTGGCGCTGAGTTTTTTCAGCTCTATTCCCATCATGCTCGCCATGGCGGCAAAAGTAGCCGTGTAGCAGGAGACCAGGCCGAAGAAGCAGTAGTGTAAAGGGCCGGGTCTGGTGCCGCCGCCGCCCAGATTTGTCGGCTGGTCGGACTCCATGGTGATTTTGCCGCCCTCAAAGTTAATCTCCGCCCGGAACTGGGGGCCGCCCTCCTCTAAAAGCCACTCTCCTTCAATCTTCTGAGAACGCTTGACCTTGGATTTATCGGTCTCCGCTTCTTTAGCGACTTGCTCCAATGCGGACGCGTTGACATTATTCATGATCACTATTTTCAATACCTCCTGATATTAAATAGTTATATCTTGGATAAGAGCGGCATCTTTCCGGATCTGCTCAAACATTATTTCCCGCAGCAGGTCAAAGGCCTCGAGAAGACGGGGATTGGTTATCCGGTAGTAGACCACGTTCCCCTCCTTCCTGGAGGCCAGGATGCGGCGTTCCTTCATCATGGTCAAGTGTTGAGACAGGTTGGCCGGAGTAATCCGGAGTCTCTCTCCAATTTCGCCGGCACTCATTTCGTTCTCACGCAGAATATTAATCAGTTCCAGTCGCTTCGGATGAGAGAACACCTTACACATTTCGGCATGGTAGGCGTAAAGCTGGTTTTCCATACTGGTTCCTCTCCTGGTTACGCCGGATTATTTGTAATTTTAGAAATTTAGAAATATCTTAATAAGAAAACTATACCATACCAACCTTCCCCGGTCAACCGCCTTGGTCATCCGGAGTTACCCCTGTTGATAATCGGCTGACCGTGATATACTGTAAGTCATAGCGGGAGGCTGATTTAGCCGGTAGAGACTTGCTTTCCATAGCCGACCTTATTCCCGGGGGCATCAGGCGGCTCATTGCCGGCTGATTTTAACTGGAGGATAGTATGTATACCTTCAAAACTGTCCTGAGACGCGGCTGGTATCCGTCTTTGATAACGGCGCTGGCGGTAGCCGGCTATAATTTTGGCTGGTCGATCACGCTGGTAGCCCCGGCGCTGATTCTTATCCTCTTTGTCGGCCTGGTAGTAACCGCCATCAGGGCGCGGGAAAAACAACTGGAACTCTCCGCCAACAAGTTAAGACAGCTGGCGGAATATTTTAACCACCGGTTCATGGGTGACTCGTCTTTGTCCGTCTTCGTTATTATCGACGGCCTGTATAATGTGGACAATCCCAAGCTCTGGGAATGGGCCAGGGCCTGTGACGCGTCCCAGCGTATCTTCAACAGCTGGTGTGACAGCTTTATCAGCCGGGTTGACAGTGACGTCGGTGTCCGGCGGTTTGCCAATTACCTCTATACCTATTTAACCGAGCTCTGGCTGATAACCACCCGTTACTATGATTTCATCGAGCAGTTTTATGAAGTAGCCGGGAAGGTGGAAGTCCCTGCCGAAACTATCACCCAGTACAACAGATTTGTCCTGGAATACAACGCGTTTGTCCAGGATTTTAGAGATAACATCACCGAATTGAGAAATACTGCCCGGACCAGTATTGAAGCTCCCAGCGTGAAGATGGC
>CBDUSH010000217.1:0-2455 GCA_965369965.1 uncultured bacterium
ATGAAGATGTAAAGAAGGTCATACTTTCGTGGCAGCGCCACCTATACCCAAACGCAATAGTGGCTGTTCACGGTTGCAATCAACCCGAGCCTTCTCAAGCCGTCAAGGAGTGCCTTGGAGATATAGGCTATTTCACGTTCAAGCAATCAGTTGACACCACAATGGTGGTTACTTTCGATAAGTGCATACACTGCTGGAAAATTGACTCTCTTGAGATCGGAATCTGCAAATACTGCGGCAGGAAGAGAAATTTTAAGAGGTTGGGCAGAGAAGCCACAGAGACTGAAACCAAGAGAAGACAAGCGGGCAAAAAAGGGAAATAAATATCGTTCCTTTGTTACTCCTCCATTCCACACCTAGCCTTCAGGCGTGAAATTTAGCGGACCTTTTTATCAGTATAGAATGACACGGCACGGTGTTATTATGTATCCATACTGTGGAGGAATTAATCCATGCTACGACCTCAATGTTCGCCAATTGAAATATTGGTCTGAGTGTGAACACCAAAGGCATTCAATATGAAAAGGATGAATTGCATCGGTTCGTCATCCGGACGAAGCCACTGGTTCTCACGAACGAAGCGCAGAGCCAGACCGTATTTCTTACAGTCAAGGGCTATTTGTACGGCACCGTCAAAACGACGGCTTAATCTATCACAGCGCGAAATACTGAGACCGTCACATCGGTTTGCTTTCTTTAATTTTATCGCCTCTGCCAGGACTTCGTTGAACAGGCCCCTTTCTTCCAGGCTGATTGTGGCCGGTTCGACGATATCCCGAATACCAAGTAGCTGATAGCCTTGGCTTTGAGCATCTGCTTCAAGCTCGCTTTCCGGGTTATTTTTTAACCGGATAGAAGCCGATAAGTGAGTAATACCCGGCATTCAACAGAGTCAAAGAAGAAACAAGATGCTAATGCCTTACAATATTCCTGTATTCTCCGTACAACTCCTCTCTCTGGGCTTGGTCAGGTTTGACATAGTATCGAATTCGTACTATTATTAAGTAACTAATAATAGTAATATGATATTAATAGTAATTTAATAAACTGTTTAAGTATAGACCGGATATTTCCGGTAAGTTGACAAATTCGCGGAAAATGAAACAGGCTGACACTACCTGTGAGGAGGTGGCAAACTTGGTCGATACCAATGATGCAGATAAGAAATTTCAGAAGGAACTGAATGCCGGTACGGCGGCCATTGCCCTTTTGAGCATTCTGGAGGGAGCGGAGAAGCCGATGTACGGATATCAGATTGCCAAGCATATCGAGACCTCCGTCGAAGATATGCCGATGACACAGGGAGCGCTGTATCCGGTCCTGCGGTCTCTCGAAAGCAGTGACCTGCTGGAAAGCAAAGTGGAACCATCGATATCCGGACCACCCCGGCGTTATTACGAAATAACCGAATCCGGCCGGGAAACTCTGAAAAGGTGGACCGAAATATGGTCCCGGACCAAAGTGTTTGTGAATACTATACTGAAGGGAGAGCGCGATGATACAAAACATTAATGAATATTTAGATCAACTCAGGAAGGATCTGGCCGAAAGTGACCCGGCTACTATCCAGGACGCTCTTTCCGATGCCGAGGAGCATCTGAGGACAGCCTTAAACAGCGCCCTTGAAAATCAGCCCGATGTTTCGGAAGCTGACGCCCTGCCGCTGATTATTGAAAAGTACGGCCCACCGTCCGAGGTGGCTGTCGCCTATCAGGAGATCGAAGCGAGGGTCTCACCCGCCTTTATGCCGCCGGCGGCCACCGATAGGGGGAACATCTTTTCACGATTTTTCGGTGTTTTTGCTGACCCCAGAACCTGGGGAGCGCTGCTGTACCTGTTATTCTCTCTGGGGACGGGTATCATCTACTTTACCTGGACGACAACGGGAATATCAATGTCTCTGGGCTTTTTGGTCTTAATCATCGGCTTACCTTTTGCCGGCCTTTTCCTGCTTTCAGTCAGGGGACTGGCCCTGATTGAAGGCCGTATCGTGGAAGCTTTGCTCGGAATACGTATGCCGCGCCGTCCGCTTTTCTCCAGAAGAAGTATCGGATGGTGGTCACAGTTCAAGGCGTTGGTGACCGAAAAACGTACCTGGATAGCCATGATTTACATGATAATACAACTCCCCCTCGGTATTATTTACTTCACCGTGTTCATTAGCCTGATTGCCGTATCCTTATTCGGTATTGCCTTGCCTGTCTTACAACTCGGCTTTGATTTACCGGTCGGTAATTCTAAGGGTGTTGACTACTATCTGGTCGACTGGATGCTGCCCATGGCGGTAATCGCCGGTATCTTGCTGGCCACGCTGACAATGCACCTGTCACGATATGTGGGGCGTCTGCACGGCGTCATGGCAAAAGCTTTACTGGTAAGAGTTTAAAAGGCTGATAAAGTAGCGGAATAAGTAACCAAGGAGAAAGATCCCATGAAAAAAACAAAAACGCTAATG
>CBDUSH010000218.1:0-2449 GCA_965369965.1 uncultured bacterium
GTGGCGAAGCCACGGGTGGTATCGATGGCGGCGGTGGTGGCGGTACCGCTGACGGCTCATGGCAGAAGAGGCAGAGGTCATTACCACGCCCGATATGACTCACCGGAAACGGTAGCGGGGCTGACGTGCCGTGACACAACAGACAATCTTCATTACCAGCTATTGTGTGGGGCAGAGCCGCGCCCGGTCGTAGTTTCGATGGCGGCGGTGGCAGTACTGTCGCCGGTTCATGGCAGAAGATACAGAGTTCGTTACCGCGCCCGAAATGGCTTGCCGGAAATGGTACACGGGCTGACCTGCCGTGACATGATACACAGTCTTGCAACCCGCTAACTGTGTGTGGTGTTTCCGAGGCTGGTGGTGTGAATACAGTGGGCAGCGGCGAGGGTACCGGGGCCTCTTGATGACAGGCGGTACAGGTATCGTTAGTGCTCCAAGGATGTTCTCTGGAGAACGATGCCTCCGCCGATTCGCCGTGGCAAAGGAGGCAGTTTTCCAGCCCGTTCACGATGTGTGGTATTTCCGATTCCGGTGGCGTGAATGCCGTTGGCATCGACAAGGGTTCCGATGTCGTTTGATGACAGGCGATGCAGGTATCGTTAGTGCTCCAGGGGTGTTCTCTGGAGAACGATACCGTTGCTGATTCGCCATGACACAAGAGACAGTCTTCCAGATCGTTAAGTGCGTGCGTAATTTCCGAGGCTGGTGGCGTCGACGCCGTCTGCATAGGCAATGATACCGTTTCTGATTGATGACAGGCAATACAGGTCTCCTCGGTACTCCAGGGGTGTTCTCCGGACAACGGCACCGCCGCTGATTCGCCGTGGCAGAGGAGACACCCTTCCAGTCCGTCAACGGCGTGCGTTATTTCCGAAACTACCGGTGGTGGTCTTAATGTTTCTAACCGAGTCGGTGATACCGGTGCCGATTGATGGCAGGCGGCGCAGGCACCTTCGGTACTCCAGGGGTGCTCTGTAGAAAACGGCATTATTTCGGGCGTACCGTGACACACCAGGCAGTTATCCAGTCCGCCCACCGGATGCGACGTGGCCGGAACCAGTTTCGTTGTCAGCGGTGCTTCCAGAGTATAATGGCATAATTGACAGTCGGCATCGATGCTTCCCGGTAGTATACTGCTTGTTTCCCTCGACAGTGCTCCATTTATTGCTCGTGTTTTAACACTATCCGGTACCAATTCATTCACCCTCAGTGCAACTCTATCCGGCAGTGCCACGTTTGAGGCCACCAGATTACCGTGACACCGGAAACAGCCGGGAGATTCGTTGCCACTCGAAAGAGGGCTCCAATCTACCACAGCACCTACCGGGGGTTTATCGTGGCCGGAGTTATCGAGATGAGTATCCCAGTTTACCTTCATAGCCGGGAAAGTGGTCAGCCGGGCAATTTCCCCTAATTTGTCTACCGCGCGGCTGATTTCCTCCGTTTTTTCGGCATAAAGACCGGCGTAGAAAGTTTGATAGAAATCTTTAATCGCCCCTACCTTAGTATAAGCTACTTCCAGGCTGGGATTTACCGGGTCGAGAGCGGTTACCGCCTGTCGCTTAATAAAGGGCAGGCTGCTATCCAGGCTACCGTCAGCCAAAGCCCGATCAACCAGTTCGTCGGGAGAGAGAAAGAGATGGGTCACTCGGTTGTGGCAATCAATGCAGTCCATTAGCCGTTTTTCATTCTGGATACGCTCAGAAGCGAGATTGGGTCTCTCGGGGTCAATGTATTCGGATATTTCTCCATCATCGTCTTCGACGCCCACCCAAGCAATGTCCAAAAGTTTCTCATCCAGAGGTACATACCAGACTTTGCTGGTGATATGCCAGTGGATACCGCTGGCCACTCCCGTTTCACCACCACCAACCTTGAGTACCCTGGTGTCGATTTCCCGGGTATTCGTCTCATCCGGACTATAGTTGACATTAGTGCGGAGGAGGTCGCCGATGAATTTCTCCGGCCAGTGGCATTGTTCACAGGTATCACTCGCCGGGCGACGGGTTTTGGTCGGTGACGGAATCGGACGCTCATAGTTATCGGTAATAGTTGCCAGGATATCCTTCATGCCGTCAATTTTTGAAATAATCAGATTATTGGTTCCGGTACCGACATGGCAACTGGCACAATCTACCGTTGAGTGGGGCGATTCCTGATAAGTAGTAAATTCAGGCCCCATTGAGTCATGGCACTGATTACAGAAATCAGGAGAATCCATGTAGGCGTTAAATTCGTGGAGGCCAATGTATAGCATCATAAGGCTTATGACACCGCCACCAAGGACGAGGAATAAGAGTTTTTTCTTATTCATCAAGTGTAGTGCCTTAAATCTCATGCTTATCTTATTGACTCAATTCCAGTATTTCGCATAACTACCCTGAACGGGGCAACTAACGTTAGCCGGCCAATACAGACAACCAACGTTAGCTGCCTCATATTCTTTACT
>CBDUSH010000219.1:0-2392 GCA_965369965.1 uncultured bacterium
GGGTTTGTGTGGTAACACTTTCAAGTTTCCGAAATCATGGCATCGACGTATGTCAGCTATTCCTCTCACCTCCTGTGCTGATGGATGCCAAGTGTGTATTGTAATAATTAACTTATAATCCTAGCGGATTAATATTTATTTTACTCTGTGACCAGTACAGCGAACCTGAACGCGGGGATTTCTTCTCCCGGATGGTCATCCTGGTAAGTCAATTGGGGTATTCGGAAATTCTGCACTCCACCAGCCTCTTTCCCTTTATAGATGCCGGGATACAGGTCTATGTAATGCCAGCCTGGCTGACCGGTAAGCGGGAGGTATAAAGTGATATCCCCCTGGCTATTAAAGCCGCAGGCATAACCCAGATATCCGTTGTCATATACCAGGTGATAAATATTAGCCGTCTCCGTCCATCCCACTCCTTTTATGTTAATTGTGATTTCCGTTCCAACCGGACCGGAGGAAACATCAAGAGCGGAGATGGACGGCTTAATAACGAAGGCCGTCTCGGTGATTTTGTCTCCGCCGCTGATTGCTTCTATGCGGTGATCACCTCCCAGATCATCGGGGGTTACGAATGCCAGGGATATCGAACCATCTGCCTGTACAGTAGCCGTCCCTAATTCAAGGGAGGTCTCATCCCATCCGCTGCCTGAGACGCGGTTACCTACAACTCTATACCACAAGAAGTCTAATTCCTGACCCGGAGTAAAACCCTTACCGTGGAGTGTGGTTGGAGTCTCTATGGATCCCGTAGCAGGGTCTGTCCAGAGAACTGGTTTCCCGGTGTCAGCCGGAGTGGTTCCGGACACCACTGAAAACCCCTGGTCCTCTGCAGCAGGGGGAAGGACTGCCGTTCCTTCGGTAATGGTAAACTGTTTTGTGATAACCGGTTGATCGGGTCGTGGGTTTTGTTCGGTGTTCAGATAAGGGTACTGATAGGCTCCATGAAGAATTTTAAGAATATGTCCGCCCGTTCCGCCGGTGGCGGGAATAACTGCCTTGGCCGTTCCTTTGGTCGTAACGGCCGAGAGCAAACCTGTGTATTTATTATCGTACATTAATGTCCAACTATTCTCCATCCTGGCCCACCCGATACCATTCATGGTAACGGTAATTGGAGTCCCCAAGGGGCCACTTGTCGGACTGATAGTTACCGTGGGTACGATGCTGAATCCGGCTCTGTTAAGCACCTCTCCGTTTTGTTCTACGGTAATGTTGTGAATAAAGCCATAGTCTTCGGGAACAGTTATTGTCTCATCGAAACTTCCACTGGTATCCGTTGACACGGTGGCAATTATATAGGTCACTTCCTCGAAAACTCGCCCGTGATATTCTTCCAAGTAATCTCCTCGGATATCGTACGAACCTTCTACAGTTTGCCAGACGAGGTCATAGCTCTCACCGGATGAGAAACCGGTCCCTGATATGGTTAACGAGCTTCCCACAGGAGCCTCTTGGGGCTCAACACTGACACTACCAACGAAATGGATAACAGTCTCCTCTTTAGCGGGCTCTTCAGCCGTGGTTTCCGCCAGTTTTTCATCTGTGGCCTCCGCCGGTTTTTCATCGGTAGTGCTGGTACAAGCCATAGTAAAAAGCAATACAGCAGCAAGCGCCAATACACACCAAATGAGTAATACTTTTCGCATAATATTTACCCTCTCTCTATCCTATTCCCTTTTACATAGAGTAGCCCTTACGCCTCAACTTAACGAGGCCAAGGGCTACAATTGTTTCATTGAAAACCAGATTAAACCAATAAGTTATTCAAGCACGGTAAACAGTGATGGGGGAATTGGCATTGGCTCCCATTCACCAGACTTTCCTTTCCACTCTGCAGTAATATTGGTATTAATCATACCGGTTGGATAATCCGCGGGTATTTCCCAACCAAATGTCCAGAAATAGTCAACATCCCCGTGGAGTCCAAAATGCATCGGGAAGCTCTGCCCGTCCGATAGATGGATAGTGACTGTTGCCTCTGCGGCTAATTCACCAAGAGCTTCTGCTTCAGGTTTGTCTGCCATCAATTCACTGGTAGCGCGCGGTACCTGGTTACCGGTTTCAGGGTCGATTACTTTAACCCGCCAGACTATCATCTCTCCTCGGTGGAACAGGTTGTTCATGGCGCAACTTGGGCCATAATCAGATGGTATATGGCCACGCACTAAATCGGCAGACACTATGAGCTGATTCAGGTCTGCCTGCAAACTGGCCAACTCCGTCTTAGCGGTATCACGTTCCGCCACTACTGCATCATGGTCTTCCTGAGGAATGCCACAGGCGGTAATCAACAGAACAGCAACCGCTAACAAAGATAGTACCATTACCAATTTCCTTTTCATTTTAAACTCCTCATTTTTTTGTTTTATTTATCGATTCTTATTTTGAA
>CBDUSH010000220.1:0-2334 GCA_965369965.1 uncultured bacterium
ACCGTACTACGCGATTCCACTTTGGCCCATACTGTTTAATACTCAGGGTGGTCCCCGCCGAGACAAAGAGGCGCGGGTCCTGGACCCTGACGGCAAACCAATTCCCAGATTATATGCCGCCGGTGAATTCGGCTCCATCTGGGGTTTCCTGTACCAGACGTCAACCAACTTCTCGGAGACTATAGTTTTCGGCCGAATCGCCGGTAAGAACGCCGCTTCCGCCGCCCCTCTGGAGTCTTAGTCATGTTAATCGCCGAACGAACATTTGTTATCGACGCCAACAGGGAGAGAATCTGGGAACTCCTGCTCCGGGCAACATTAAGGCTAATGCCTTTTGAAAGATGTAATATCCGCAGCGAGACGGCGTTCAGTGCCCTGCTGCGGATGAAGGTGGCTTTTGTCAGCTTACCGATGGATGTGGACATGAACATTGTTAATATTGTCCCCCCGGAGACACTAAACACCGAGCTTAAGGCGAAGGGTATGGGCGGGCTGGTCTGGATAAACCAGAAATCCACCTTTGCTTTAAAATCCGTTGGTGAAGGTAAGACTGAAGTAAAGGCAACAATAGTTGCAGAGGGGATGGCGCCTATATTAAAGTTATTTTTCATCCCCCTGGTGAAGAAATTTGCCGCAGATTCCTTTAAGAACCTTGAGGAACGCCTCAGACAATGGGCATGACTATACGACCCCGGTAACCGAAATAACCACACTCGACGAGGTTGCCATGGTTATCGCTTCAAATTCAGTACATGCCTACTGAATGAAGTGAATCAGCCGCCCAGGCGATAAACTGTAAAGGAAATCTGAGCCCGGCCAGTGATAAGGGATAAATAAGGTTAACTTACGCTGAGCATCCTTTCAATAGTGCTGTTGGAATCAGTGTAATTTTTTCCACTGATTCCTTTCGCAATTTTTCCAGTACGGAGAGTTATGTTATGGGATTTAAACACGTAAAGAGTCTGCTTCCGGCGAAGAGTCATTACATCTCCGGAAGTGAAGCCGTGGCTGAGGGCGCCTTTGTCGCCGGGTGTAATTATTTTGGCGGTTACCCCATTACTCCAGCCACTGATATTGCGGAGTTCTTTGCCGCCAGGTCTGGCGAGCTTGGGCGAGTATTCATCCAGATGGAAGACGAGCTGGGTTCTATTTGCTCGGTTATCGGCGCATCATGGTCCGGAGCAAAGGCGATGACGGCCACTTCAGGACCCGGTTTTAGCCTGATGCAGGAGGCAATAGGTTATGGCTCTCTAACCGAGACACCACTGGTAATCGCCCTTATTCAGCGGCCGGGGCCAAGCACGGGACAGGGCACTACATTCTCTAACGCAGATATTATGCAATGCAAGTGGGGCTCACACGGCGACTACCACAACATTGCTATCTGCCCGTGGTCAGTGCAAGAAATGTATGACCTGACCATCCGCGCCTTTAACCTTGCTGAACAATACCGTGTGCCGGTTATTCTACTCTCCGATGCCGCTCTTAGTAGGTTGGAGGAAAGAATTGAAATAAGTAAAGATGTAGAGGTTTTTGACCGAGCAGAAGCCACTGAAATTACTCCCGACACTCTACCGGGAAAAGGCATTCAGCCCATGCCGCGCTTCGGAAAAGGACTGCAGGTAAGGGTGAGCGGCTTAACTCGTGGCTATTATTACGGCGGCATAGAAGATACCCTGGTCTCACAGACACTGGTCACCAGGATTCACGATAAAATCTTGGATAATAAAGATAAGATTATTGAGTATGATTCCTACTACATGGACGATGCCAAGATAGCCGTCATTGCTTACGGCTTCACCGCCCGCAGTGCCCTGTATGCGATTAACCAGCTAAGGGAAAACGGTAAGAAGAACGTGGGTATGCTCAGATTAAAGACGATATGGCCTTTTCCTGATAAATTAATTGCCGAAGTTGGAGCACAAGGCAAAACCATATTTATGCCGGAGATGAACATGGGGCAGCTTGCCGGCGAATCAAGGAAATATACCTGTGCTGATGTCATATCATACAGTCAGTGTAATGGCGACATCATACACCCCAAGACGATTACGGAGGAACTAAGGAGACTTTTGTAATGGCTAAAGATTTAGCAGAGTATTATCGTCCTAAGTATCAAACTACACCCCAGGCCCCCCTTTGCCCGGGTTGCGGTCATGGCATCGTAATTGGTCTCATGCTGAGGGCGATAAAAGAGCTTAACATCAGCAAGGATGAAATGCTTTTTGTCACTGGCATCGGCTGTACTATACTAATACCGTCGCTTCAATTTGCGTCTGATATTATGAATACCCTGCACGGCAGGGCCCTTGCCTTCGCTACCGGGGCAAAGCT
>CBDUSH010000221.1:0-2328 GCA_965369965.1 uncultured bacterium
CCCGTTTTTTCGGCAGCCCATTCCGGCGTCTTATCCTTAAGCTCGATATTCCACCATTTAACCAGCCCGTGGGTGTAATTCTCCTCAAAGTCGGCCTCATTTACCGTCTTTCCCACCACAAATTTGTTGGCGCTGTCTTTGAAATCACCCACGAATTCGCGGCTCCACAATCCTTCGGTCAAAATTACGTGGGCGATCGCGCTGGCCAGAGCGCCGTCTTCTCCGGGTTTTATCGGCAGCCATTCGTTGGCTTTGGTTGCCGTTACCGACAGCCGGGGGTCAATGACGACGACGTGTGCCCGGTCAAGCACTTCACCCCACCGGCTCATGTAGTAGGAGACCTGCCGGTTGGACGCCACCGGGTCAGCACCCCAGAGGATGATATATCTGGTATTCATGACGTCGTACTGCCGGTAATCCCAGAGCCCTTCGGTGTAATAGGGGCCGAACTTCTCGGCCTCGGCGCATATCGCGCTATGGGAAATGTTGTTGGGGGAACCGATGATTTTAGTCATCCGGTCGTAGATGATATCTCTCATATACGAATATCTGCCCCTGAAGAGAGCATACTTTTCCGTTTCATTGTTGGTTCGCAGTTCCATTATCTTGTCAGCAACGGTATTGAGCGCCTCGTCCCAGGTAATGGGAACAAATTTCGGGTCTTCATTCATACCTTTATTAGGGTTGGTCCTTTTCATCGGGACTTTGATTCTATCCGGATCGTAAACCTGCTGAAGGCCCATATGCGCCCTGGGGCAACTGGCAATGCCGTTAACCTTGGAGTTAGGGTTGCCGCGGACTTTAATGGCCCGTCCGTCCAGGACATACACCTGTTTGGAGCACCAGGAGGTGCATCCCTGGCAGGTGGTCGGTTTCCATTCACCGTTTAAGGTGTAAGAGGCGTTACCGGTATCGGCGAAAGCTCTTAATACCGGTTGCAGCGTAGTACTCAGGGTAACCGCCGCGCCGGCCACCGCCGCCTTTTTCACGAAACTTCGCCGGGTCAGGCTTTTTTCCTGTATCTTCATCTTGTCCCCCCTGCTCTAATGAGACTATAAAATCTGCTTCCTTGTTTTCCGATCATCCTATACCGAGCCTTTGGTATTATCATAAGCGCCCTGATTAAAATCTCTGACGTAATACACTTTCGGTTCAGTACCCAGGTTATCCTTCAGGCGCCAGGAGCGGTATTTACTCAGTACCTTATTTACCTCGCTATTGGGGTCATTCAGGTCACCGAATATTCGGGCATTGGCCGGGCAGGATTCCACGCAGTAAGGCAGTTCCCCTTTAACCACTCTGTGGTCGCATAGCGTACATTTCTCCACCACGCCTTTGCGCCGTATCCCTGTCCCCGGGCTGGAAAGCTCTCTCGCCGGATTGTAAAAAGGAAGGCCTCTCCCCCCCACCTGTTGGGTAACCTCGCTGCCGGATGTAGTGCCACCGGCTATAAGAGGCTCATTATTGTCCCAGAAATGGTGGGTTTCCTCATCATTGAAGTGGATAACTCCGTAGGGACAGTTAATAATGCAATACCGGCAACCAATGCATTTATCCGGGTCATGCATTGTTATATCACCATCCGCCTTGTGCATGGCCGATGTCGGGCATCCGATGACACAAGGGGCTTTTTCACAATGATTACAAAGCGTGGGGATATACTCGTATCTGACATCAGGGAACCGGCCAACGGTCCGGCTGATACGGCTGGCCCAGGCAACGTTTTCCTTCACGTTGTTTTCGTTTTTGCAGGCGATAACGCAGCTGCCGCAGCCGACGCATTTCTGGAGATCGATTACCATTGCCAGCTTCTTGCCCGAAATCGAACTTTTAGCTTTAGCCAGATCTCCTAGAACTACTACCGGCACTACCGCAGCCACACCCAGACCGCTGATTTTCAGGAAATCCCTTCGGCTGATTTCTTTATTAAGCTTCGGTGCATCCATTATTGTTTCTCCTTTAATCTGAGTTATTAGCTTCGCCTAATGCCTAATCATGCTGCGGTACTTTTTCCAGAGACAATGTCCTGGCGCCGATGGTGTAGAGCAGGGCGGCAACCGTCACACTCAGGATCATGATAGCTACTTCAACAAAGGTGACGGAATAACTGCCAAGAGGGTATGCCAGATGCTGCAAATTCTCTATGACCGGCGCTATCTGGCCGCCAATAGTAAATTCGAATCTGGCGGCGAACATTCCGATCAGCACCAGTGGAGTGGCGAAAGCGATAACATTCAGCTTCCTTGTTTTTGAATTGAGCAGAAGAATAAAAGGCACAATCAGCCCCAGGATAATCACCAGCACCCAGTACCACCAGGCAGATAAGAC
>CBDUSH010000222.1:0-2324 GCA_965369965.1 uncultured bacterium
CCGGTTATGCCCCTTTTTGGGCACGTATTTCCCTGACTCGACTGGTCAGAGCCGGTATAATCCGGAGGACATCACCAACAATACCATAGTTGGCCACCTCAAAAATAGGCGCCTGTTTATCACGGTTTATGGCGACAATCACGTCCGAGTCCTGCATGCCGACGAGGTGCTGGATGGCGCCGCTGATGCCGCAGGCGAAATATATCCTGGGCCGGACCGTCTTGCCTGTCTGGCCGACCTGACGTTCGGCCGGCATCCAGCCCGCTTCCACCGCCCCGCGGGAACAGCCCACCACGCCGTCAAGTTCGTCAGCCAGTTCCTGCAGGATACTGAAGTTTTCCTTGGCGCACATGCCACGCCCACCGGAAATGATAATGTCCGCCGCCGCCACGTCCACGTCGCCTTCTTTACGATTGTCGATTATCTCAAGGACTTTAACGGCAAAATCGGCTTCCTCACCCGGCACGGTTTCGCGGATAATCTCTCCCCGGCGGGAAACGTCCCGCGGCGGTAAGGGCATCACGTGCGGGCGAACAGTTGACATCTGCGGCCGCGTACTTTCGGTGAGAATGGTGGCCATGATATTACCGCCGAAGGCGGGTCTGGTCTGTAACAGAAACCGCCTGTCGTCAATATCCAGACCGGTGCAATCGGCCGTTAAACCGGTCTGCAAGTCGGTAGCCACCGCGCCCGCCAAATCCCGGCCCAGGCCGGTGGCGCCCATGAGCACAATTTCCGGTTTGTGCTTTCGCACCAGATGGCAGATAGCCTTATAGTAAGGCTCGGTCCGGTAATGGTGATAAATGGGGTCGTCAACAAGATAAGACCGGGCGGCACCGTAGCTGAACGACTCCCGGCAGAGGTCTTCCACGCCGTCACCGATAACGACCGAGCAAAGCTCAACACCCAGCGTCCGGGCCAGTTCCGTTCCGGCGCCGAGCAGTTCCCAGGAAACCTGAGCCGGTTCACCGCCGGTCTGCTCGATAAAGACCCAGACACCCCGGTATTCTTTCAGCCGGGCCTGAGCCGCCGCTGTCTCTTTGTCTATTTCTTCAACGACGGGGGCGGCCGCCTCGGCGCGTGCCTTGATTTCGGCCAGTACCTTCTCTTCTTCGGGAGTATAGTAAATCTCCAGGGCGTCCACCGGGCAGACTTTAAGACATTTGCGGCAGCCGATGCATTTCTCCAGTATGATGACCGGCTCGCCCTGGTCGTTCATTTCCATGGCGTCCTTGGGACATGACATCTGGCAGCGGGCGCCGCAGGCAATACACTTGGCCGGGAGAAGGCGGGCGACGCCGCGCGGCTTTTTGATTTTTTTCTCTTCCGCCATATTTAAAACCTTTGTATAATCGGCTTTTTCCAGACTACAGGTATTTAAAACCTTTGAATAATCGGCTTTTCCAGACTACAGGTAAATGAAGTCTTTTTCTATCAGTTTGCCCAGCAGCAGTTGAGCCGCTTCTTCCGGTTCACCGGCGCCGTCACCCAGTATCTCACCACGGGCACGCTCCGGCGAGAATATCCGGCTCACCCGGGTGGCCGATCCTTTGAGACCGACGGTTGCCTCATCCAGCCCCATTTTCCGGTTATCCCACAGAGTTATGGCGGCTTCTTCAGCCGTCAGGCGCATGGGCACCGTCGGATAGCGCAACCGGTTAATTTCCCGCGTCACGGTTATCAGCGCCGGTAAAGGCGCTTCAATTACTTCGTGCCGACCTCTCAGTTTACGCCTGACCTTCACTTTTCCGGCCGACAGGTCCACGTATTCAATGCGATCAACAAGGGTTAACTGGGCGTATCCCAACCGGGTGGCGATACCCGGCCCCACCTGGGCGGTGTCACCATCGATAGTCTGCTGGCCGCATATCACCAGGGCCACTTCTTCTTCCTGCGAAAGACGCCGGATAGCCTCGGCCAGCGCCATACTGGTCGCCAGCGTATCGGCGCCGCCAAAGACACGGTCACTCAGCAGTACCGTCCGGTCAGCCCCGCGCGCCAGGGCTTTCCTCAGCGTAACTTCGGTATTGGGCGGGCCCATGGATACCACGACGGCGCGCAGTCCGTATCTATCTTTGAGCCGGAGGCTTTCTTCCAGAGCGTGGGCGTCATAGGGGTTGAGGATAAAGGGTACGCCTTCCCTGATCAGGGTGCCGGTTTCCGGGTCAACTTTTACCTGAGTTGTATCCGGTACCTGCTTTATGCACGCGACTACTAGCATCTAACCTTCTGAAAAAAATATCCTCCATTTTATTTTCCTTGAGTCCGTTTCCGGGCGTCAAGTCAACTGGAGGATTCCACTTCAATATATGTCAGGCAATTTA
>CBDUSH010000223.1:0-2301 GCA_965369965.1 uncultured bacterium
GAGCTGGATAAAGTCCACAACTCCTAGCCGGTACTGAAACCGTTTACGGCAAGCCCCCCGCCCCGGTGGCGGGGGGCTTGTTGGTTAGCTTGCCTTTTAGAAACCGAATTATTATACTGAATAGGTCCGTAATTTCCGTGGAGGCGCCAATGAACAAGGTTGAAGTCAGGCTCTTTGCCAGTCTGCGAAAATATCACGTCAAACCCGGCAGCAGCGAAGTCATGATAATAGAACTGGACGATAAAGCACCGCTGGGAAGCCTGCTGGGCAGGCTGAAAATCCCCCGGGAAGAGGTAACCGTTATCATGGTCAACGGCAAGCGGGAGCCGGAAAATTACTCTCTCCAGGATGGCGACCGGGTGGGTATCTTCCCGCTTATCGGCGGGGGATAAAGATGGTCGAAGTTCATCTCTTCGGAAAGCTCAGGCGCTTTTCAGATAACCGGGACCCGACCCGTCACTCCATAACTTATATTCAAGCCGGAGAAGCCGACACCATTAATGATGTCCTTGAGCGCATCGGCATCCCGCTTGACGAAGTGGGTTCCACCATTTTCCTTAACGGGAGATACTGCGGCCTGGAACGGCCAGTAAAGAACGGGGACCGCCTGGGGATATTTCCGGACAACATGGCGATGGTAATAGTCTAAGACGGGTAAATGGAAAGTGAGACGACCGAGATGATAGAGGTCCACCTCTACGGCAAGCTGCGCCGTTACAGCGATAACCTGGACCCGTCCCGCGATTCCGTTATCCGCATCCCGGCGGCAGAAGTGGCCACGATACAGGATATCATCCGGCGGATCGGCATCCCCCGGGAAGAACTGGGCAACAATGTCTTCCTCAATGGGGAGTACTCCGACTTTACCCGGAAAGTTAATGCCGGAGACCGGCTGGGGATTTTCCCCGACGATATGCAGCTGCTGTATAAATGGCACTTCAGTAAAAAAAAGGAATGAAACCGGGGGTAACTCCCGATTGCCTGAACTTTACAAAGCCGGTACCGATACGGTATGCTGACGGCTGATTAACCGGCCGGACAGGAGAGATAAAGTGTATCAAGCCCCGC
Organism: uncultured bacterium; assembly: GCA_965369965.1. Lineage (GTDB taxonomy): Bacteria > Chloroflexota > Dehalococcoidia > Dehalococcoidales > RBG-16-60-22 > JACZSH01. The sequence goes on from CBDUSH010000223.1 coordinate 1,069, forward strand.
GCGGCACTTCAGACATTTTACCCGGAGAACAGGCCTACTGGCGCTACGTAGAGCAAAAAGTGATCGACATCTGCCGGCTCTACGGCTATGAACGCATTGATTCCCCGGTCTTCGAGGATACCGGCCTTTTTACGCGCGGCGTGGGAGAGGGCACGGACATAGTCGAAAAGGAAATGTACACCTTTACCGACAAGGGCGGCAATAAAATAACCCTGAGGCCGGAAGGGACGGCGCCGGTCTGCCGGGCCTACCTGGAACACGGCCTGCAGAATTTACCGCAGCCGGTGAAACTGTATTACCTGGCGGCGGTCTTCCGCTACGAAAGGCCCCAGGCAGGCCGATTCCGCCAGCACCACCAGTTCGGCTTTGAAGCTATCGGCGACGACAGCCCGGCCCTGGACGCGGAAGTTATCGACATGTCCTGGCAGTTCTTCCTGTCGCTGGGTCTGCAAGACCTGTCGCTGCTGATTAACAGCATCGGCTGCGGGCAGTGCCGCCCCGCTTATCTCCGCCGGCTTAAAGATTACTATGACGGCCACAGTGAAGAGCTGTGTTCCGATTGTAAAGTCAGGCTGGAGCGCAATACCCTCCGGCTGCTCGACTGCAAAAAACCGGCCTGCCAAAAGTTGGCCGCCCTGGCGCCGCAGAGCGCCGATAATCTCTGCCCGGAGTGCGCCGCCCATTTCGACCAGTTGAAGCGGTACCTGGAGCGGCTGGAAATCCCCTATACCGTCAACCACCGCCTGGTGCGGGGCCTGGACTACTACACCCGAACCGTGTTTGAAATCCAGCCCGCTTCCGCGGGCAGCCAGAGCACCCTCGGCGGGGGCGGCCGGTATGACGACCTGATAGAGGAACTGGGCGGAAAACCGACCCCGGCGATAGGCCTGGCCGCCGGTATCGAGCGGATGATTCTTAATCTCAAGCAGCAGGGAGTGGCCGTACCGCCCCTGCCCAAACCGGAGGTGTTCCTGGCGCACATCGGGGAGGAAGCCCGGGAGGAGGCGATGAAACTGGCCTCCGGACTGAGAAGGTCCGGCGCCGGGGTTATCATGGCGACGGGTTCTCGAAGCCTGAAAGCCCAGTTGAGGCAGGCGAACTCGGCGGGGGTGCGCTACGCGGTCATCATGGGGGAGGAGGAGATAAAGGCGGGGACGGTGATACTGCGGGACATGGCCAACGCCGAACAGCGTTCTGTGCCGGTGAGCGAGCTTCCGGCGTTGCTGGGGTGAG
>CBDUSH010000224.1:0-2283 GCA_965369965.1 uncultured bacterium
TGCCTTCCAGGACGGCAGAACGTGTTTTCACCTGAAGCGCCTCCTTGTTATCGTTGATTTTGATATCACATATCTATAAAGCCACTGGCCGGTGTGTGGCCGCTGACTGTTTGGCGGCGTCAATAATGGCCAGCTGGGTCAGCATCTGCTGGCGGGTTATCACTGGTTCCCGGTTCTCGGTAATCGAAGCAATGAATTCCCGCATTTGGGCGGCAAACTGATGGAACTCTGGAGCATCGCTGCGGGCTAATTCGCCGTTTACCAGCAAATCACCGTGGAAGACACCGACCAGTTCACCGGGAACGTGCCCCCCTTTCTGGATAACATCGAGCCTTCCTCCCGGTCCCACGATAAGACATTCGTGTTTGGTGGGGTGGGTATTTACGGATAGTATGTTGGTTGCCATTGAATCGTCGTCAAAACGGATAATGATCGTAATTTCATCCATGCCCTCAAAGTCCGGATTGATCGAACGGGCTTCAGCATAGACCCGGACCGGTTTTCTATCCTCGTATATCCACAGGGTGTAATCAATAGTATGGGCGCCATACATGGTAAAAGCCATGCCGCCGGTCTTTGTCACCTCCTGCCACCAGGGCGGCGCCGTGTGCCGGGTAAACGGCGCGGCGAAGATATAGACAATGTTGAAGGGCTTACCGATGACACCTTTCAAGACACTTTGCTTGGCTTGCCACATCGCCCACATAAAACGGAATGATTGCCCGGCCATGAGCACCAGGTTCTTTTGCCGGGCCTTTTCCAGCATCTCCCGCCCTTCTTCCAGGCCGGTGGCCCAGGGTTTTTCTACCAGCACATGGCGGCCAGCCGCCATGACCTGGAGAGCTATCGGTTTGTGAAGGTGATGGGGAAGGCAGATAACCGCCGCCTGAATATCAGGGTCATGCAAGGCGTCAGCTACTTCCAGGTAGTACCTGGTCTGATATCGCTCGGCGGTGGCTTTTGCCTTCGATTCATCTATATCAACCACAGCCGCGAGGCGGGCCTTTTCCGAGTTCTGTAAAATACCGTCCAGGTGACTGTCCCCGATTCTCCCCAGCCCGATAACCGCTATACCGATTTTATCTTTCACTGCCAAAATACATCCCTTCGCCTGTATCTATAATATTTCTTGAGTTGTTTACGCGTTGGCCTGGAGGCGATGTATGATTTCCTGCACGGCCGCCTCGTCAAGCCTTATGTAATCGCAGTCACCCATGCAACTTTTAAGGTCTTCCAGGGTAGTCGCCAGTACCATCGGTTCCGCCCCGGGTCGAATGCTTACGTTGGGATTATATTCCCACTCCAGCTCCAGCATTATTTCCGGCTTTTTGAGTAAGGTGGTAATCTTGCCGAAATCACAGCCCCGGCTGTTGTAAACAATTGAGACGGACTTGGCGACTTCCCAACCCCGGCCTTCGATCGTTTTGATGACGAACTGCTGGATTACTTCCGGGTGGATGGAGGTCTCTACCAGGGCGTGGGCATGCCGGTTGGTGCCACCCAGTATAAAATTAGACTGGAGTTTCCAGGAAGTGGAATCAAAATAGGCGATGATGTCCTTTTCGTCCTGGCCGGTAAGTTCGGTTTTAAAGTCAAAGCGAGTATAAAATCTTTCCATGAACGCGTCATCCCAGACTTCGACGCTTTTATTGGCCAGGGAAGTACCCGTTCTCATGGGGGTAAGGACATCATCCCGACTGTATCTCAGGATTAACTCGCAGTGCCCCCAATCAGGAGCCGGATGAATGTTGTAGATATCAGTCATACCGGGTATATTGGCCGGTGGTAAAACGTATATTTTTCGCTGGAGAGGTAGCCCCCGTGACTTAAAATATTCCGCCACTATCTGCAGTAATGGTTCCGGGTGGAGGATGCTGTCCGCGTAGGCATGGGCGTGCCTGACTTCTTTACCCCGTGCCATTTGCCGTACCAGTTCCTGCCAGCTGTCCGACTCAAAGTAATTGACCACCGCATCACAGAGCAAACGTCTCAGTATCATTTTTTCTCCTTACAAGGCGGAATAAGCCTTGATTAGTATGTCCTGATATGCCCGGTATTTCTACGCACCAATATCAGCCAGTCACCCATTTTCCCCTCTCGACGGCGGTGAGAAAATCGAGTACCGCCCGGTTGAAAACAGCCGGTTCTTCCAGGTTGATGGCATGGCCTGATTGAGGCAGAACCATCAGGCCGGCGCCAGGGAGGTGTTTTTTCAGGAGCAGCGCCGAGTCTACGCACCTCTCGTCTTCATCGCCAATCATGACCAGCGCCGGTACTTTAAGG
>CBDUSH010000225.1:0-2249 GCA_965369965.1 uncultured bacterium
CTTCAAAAAAGATTATCCAGCTCCTGATGGAGAGAGGTCTCAAGGTAATTGCGGCCCGCCACCCGATGCCCTATGGCGACCTGGTGGCCCAAAAGGTACAGCGATTTGCCGAACTGAGTGACCTGAAGAAGCATGACTGCTCGGTGGAGGAGATGGAGGAGTACGAGCCGCATATCGTGCAGGGTGACGTGATTTACGCGGGAGTGGACTATGAGGCAATATTAAGAGCGGCCGAGAAGGATCCAAACGGGTGCGACGTAATACTCTGGGACGGGGGAAACAACGACTTCCCGTTTTTCAAGCCCGACCTGGCGATAGTAGTTGCCGACCCTCACCGTCCGGGACACGAAGTTTCCTATTACCCCGGAGAAGTTAACCTGCGGATGGCCGATGTGATTGTGATTAACAAGATAGACAGCGCCAGTCCGGAGAGTATCCAGACGGTACGAGACAACATCGCCCGGGTGAATCCGGGAGCCATCGTGGTTGATGCCGCCTCTCCGATAAGAGTGGATAATCCGGAAATTATCCGGGGAAAGAGAGTGCTGGTCATCGAGGACGGACCGACGCTGACGCACGGGGAAATGAAATACGGCGCGGGTACGGTGGCCGCACGACGTTACGGAGCCGCCGAGCTGGTTGACCCCAGGCCTTACACGGTGGGTAGAATCACCGAAACATTCAAGCTCTTTCCGAACATCGGAACGTTGTTGCCGGCTTCAGGCTACGGCGAAGAGCAGCTAAAAGACCTGGAGACGACCATCAACAATACCGACTGTGACTCGGTTCTCGTGGCAACTCCTATTGACCTGAACCGGATAATTAAAATACAGAAGCCGAATACCCGGGTCTACTATGACCTTCAGGAAATCGGAGAACCGGACCTGACCAGTATACTGACGGATTTTGGGAAAGCACATAATCTTGCCATGAAAGGCTAGTATGAGTCTTTTCGAAACTGTGTTACAACCATAGCGTGAATAAATGATGAATCGTTTCTATCTATATGGTGCAGCCTCTATAGGTAACGTTTTCGTATCGGAGGTATGCCTATAAGATAAAAACGAAGCGGAACAGAAAACAATAATACAATTAGTTCAACCTAAAGTAGAGTGAGGAGGATATTGAAATGGCAAAGATCGTAAATTCCTGGAACGAGTGGGACCCGCTGAAGCGAGTGATCGTAGGAAGACCAGAGGGGACGAACGTACCGGCTCCGGAACCAGCCTGGTGGTATGACCTCCCGAAGGGCGGATTTCCGCTGGGGCAATGGGGCCCGTTCCCGCAAGAGATGCTGGATGCAGCCAATGAGCAGATGAACTACTTCGTGTCACAGCTTGAGAAACGGGGTGTTCTCGTCGAGCGAATTGATATTCAGCCGTTCATGCTGAATGTGCCGGTTTCCAACCCGTACTGGACGCAGCTTAATTGCCACGGCGTTAATAACACGCGCGACGTAACCATGATTCACGGTAACTACATCGTCGAGGCTACGACCTGCCGCCGCACCCGCTATTGGGAACGGTTTAATCTCCGGCCGATCTTTGAGAAGTATTTCAAAGAGGACCCGGAAATGGTTCATTTTGCCGCGCCGATGCCGATGCTCACGGATGAGTCATACGTCAGAAACTACTACTATGACTTTGAGAATACCTGGACGGATGACGTGAAGAGGCAGCGGCTGAGCGACTGGGAATTCCAGTTGACCGAGAAAGAGCCTCTCTGGGATGCCGCCGATGCGATGCGGTTCGGCAAGGATATCTTCCATCAGGGTTCCTGCGTGACGAACAAGGGAGGCATGGACTGGCTGAAGCGCATGATGGCGCCACTCGGCATCCGAGTTCATCATGTCCTGTTTGACACGCCCAAAGATAAGGATAAGCCAGACAATTACCATCCGTGGCACATCGATGTAAACCTGGTACCGCTGCGCCCGGGGCTGGCAGTGTACAATCCGGACTGGTCGCCGACGACGCCTGAGCTGTGGGATCTGTTCAAAAAGAACGGCTGGGAACTAATTCCGGCAGCCAGGCCGGTCCACGTGCACAAGAACAAGGTTTACCTGACCGGTCTTTACGAGGGCAAGTCATGGATTTCCATGAATACTTTCTCAATCGGTCCAAATACAATCTGCGTGGAAGCGCACGAAACGGCATACTGCGAGCAACTGGATAAACTCGGGTTTGACGTGGTACCGATCCCCTACGAGAAAGTAATCACGTTTGGCGGCGCCCTGCACTGCACCACAC
>CBDUSH010000226.1:0-2246 GCA_965369965.1 uncultured bacterium
TTCCTTTTCCCAAAATTCATCGTCATTAAATACTTCAATCACTAGCGGGATGTCGCCATCTTGGGAATAGAGAACGCCACCGGGTATAATCAAAGGATAGAGAAACTTAAGGCAGGTTTTTGTTGAAGAAGCTAAATCTACATCAAGATATACTACGGCTATCTTCATGGAAAAAGCTGGCATTGTATCCTCAAACCAACCTTTGATAAAAGTACAAACTTCCAATTCTCCGTAACGCCTGACGTTGTTCTTGACCTCTTCCAGAGAACCACAAAATTTACCTCCGACAAACAATTCTCTTATCGAGTGACCGAGTATACTCTTGTCATGATTCTCTACGTTTTCAGGAAGGCCCCCAAATGGATCAAATGCTATTAATTGTCTATTAGCTAATTTCGTAAATAGGCTAAACTTAGCAGTGCTACCACCTTTGTATGAACCAGTCTCAACAATGCAACCTTCTTTATCTTTTGGAATAGAGAGTATCTCCAACCCAACAGAGAGTATCTCACTCTCATTATGAGGGCAGGGAACGTGTTTTGATATCGTTCTTAGCCTTTTCATTAGCATCTGCCTTTGGGAATTTGAAGACACAGGAGAAGCCAATTTCCACTGCAGTTTAGATAATAACAATAGCTCCTATAATATTTCTTGGGGAAACTTCATTTTTGTTTTTTCCCCGTAGCAAGATTGGTGATACATCGGGCACCAATATCAGAGGAATGCCCGAAGGCATATACATTCTGCTTCCTCAGTTTAGCGATGCGTTTCTGGTAAACCGCACGGTTGGCCACCAGTTCGGAGATAACCCGGGGGACCGTGTCCAGTTTCTCCGGAGGAACGACTACGCCGATTTCAGATCTGAGAGCAAGCTCCAGAGGCTCAATCCCCAATTCTTTAAACCTCTGATTTTTGACCTTTACCGGTACATCCAGAAATAAGACCGGTCGTTCCGTGCCAAAAGCATATTCCAGAGAAACACCCGAGCAGTCGCAGATTAAAACATCAGCCCGGAGTAACGAATCATCGGTAGCCACCGACGTCTCTAAAGTAAAATGCGGATTATGGCCAAATTTAGAGGCAAACAAAGCGAGCAAGCCGGGGGAGCGACGTACGGTTTCCGGATGAGGCCTGACAATTACCGTATACCCTGCTTCTAAAAGAAGCTCAATGAGATGCTCACCGCAGGATTCGATGACATTGGCGGCTCCCCAGGAAGGCGCGATAAGGATGGTCTCTTTGGTAACCGGGGAGGGCTTCTCTGAGGAATACTTCTGGTAGGCATTGTAAATCCGCTCCAGCCGGTAATATCCCGCCTCTGGAAGCCTCTTCGGCGGAAGTTTATTAAGTTCTTCATACCGGCGGATTTCCTCAACTTGGTGTGGACCACCACACAGAATAGAATCATAATGGTCAAAAGCGCCATGTCGATACATCATATGGGTGCTGACAAGGGAATGGAACACATAAACGTAATGCACTGCGTTGAGTGAGCGCTTGATATGGAATTGATTGAGGTCAGTCAATGTCATAACAAATATACTACAATTAACAAGTGCCATAAAGAGAGGAAGTAATTTATTCAGATAGAAAGTTTTTATTCTAGATTCCAGTCTTTGCAAGACTGGATCATCCGGGTCAGATGTAATATAACAGAAAGTCCGGTTATACTCACCCATCAATTTTTTAATAAGGCCTTCAAAGTAAGGGTAGTAACCCTCGTGTTCGGCATAGAAAACGATCTCTTTTTCCGCTTCTAGAGTTCTCCAGAAAAACCGGCGGAAATCTGCTATTTCCTTTAATAAAAGTGTGACCTCGCTCAAATTAGCCTTTTGTTCCTCTGACTTTTGAAAAGAGATTCTTGAAAAATTTCTTAACTTTCCTCCAGACTACTTTAGATACGAAAAGTCCGCCGACAACGCTGGCGATTACCACCTGTACTATTAAACTGCCCGTCCCAGGGTCAATGTAATCGTGAACATCTGGAAATGTCAGGGGCAACCATAAGACGGTGAAGAAAGCACCTGAAGCTGTTAATCCCTTTTTCAATTTACGTACCATATTTCCCCTTCATTTTAAGAGATGTCCGGTTTGACGGGGGGATAAAACCATGACAACCGTTTTCCAGCTATTATGAAATGGCAACCTTTCTCCTGACAAATAGCCTGCCAGGAGAAAGTATTTATTAGTTTAAAGGTTTACCATGCCGCCTGATGGCATGACTTATCTTCCTAGAGTATACCACA
>CBDUSH010000227.1:0-2207 GCA_965369965.1 uncultured bacterium
TGTCATTGCGAGGAGCCCCGCGACGAAGCAATTCGGGAGTGGAGTCGGGGAGTCAAAGAGGAACAAATCCCCTCTTCCTCAAAACCTCCCCCTTCCACTTATCAAGGGGAAGGGGGATAAAGGGGGATAGGGTTGTAAATAAAAAAATAGGATTACCGCTGAAATACCGTCTCAGCCTATTGACAGAATACACGCTACCGTGTATGATTTGAGACAATAATAATGCCTATCAAATTACTGGACGAAAAGCTGATTTCCCGGATTGCCGCCGGAGAAGTTATCGAACGGCCTGCCTCGGTGGTCAAGGAGCTGGTGGAAAACTCGCTCGATGCCGGGGCCGGCCAGGTCTCGGTCGAGGTAAAGGGTGGTGGGGTAGACCTGGTGCGCGTGGCCGATAACGGGTCAGGCATTCCCGAAGCCGAAGTAGAGATTGCCTTTTACCGGCACGCCACCAGCAAACTGGGCAGTTTCGATGACCTGTATACCATCCGCAGCCTCGGTTTCCGCGGCGAGGCGCTGCCCAGCATCGCCGCCGTCTCCCGGGTGGAACTGACCACCTGTGCCGACGGCCAATCAGCCGGCAGTTGCCTGGTGGTGGAGGACGGCACGGTTATCGACCGTCATCCCCAGGGGCGTCCGGTCGGGACGACCGTTTCCGTACAGGGTCTTTTCCGGCGGGTGCCCGCGAGACTCAAATTCCTGCGGTCGGCAGCTACCGAGAACGGGCGTATCGCCGGTGTCGTCAGCCAGTACGCGCTGGCTTTCCCGGAGGTCGCTTTCCGGTTGACCGTTGACGGACGGCAGACCCTGCGCACCCCGGGCAAAGGGGCGCTGATCGAGTCCGTTCTGGCCGTTTACGGCGCCGATACCGCCCGTCAGATGCTGGAAATCAGGCCGCTCGAATGGTCAGGCGGGCAGGCCGGGCCGCTGGTCAGCGGCCGCGTCGGCGCGCCCTCGCTCGGCCGCTCCAGCCGGAATTACATCAGCCTTTTCGTCAACCGGCGCGCCATAAACAGCCGTCTTTTATCCTGGGCGGTGGAAGAGGCTTATCACGGCCTGCTGCCCGCCGGGAAACATCCGGTGGCCGTCATTAATATCGAGGTGCCCGCCGGAGAGGTCGACGTCAATATCCACCCCGCCAAAAGCGAGGTAAAGTTCCACGATGAACGCCGCGTCTTCGTCGCCGTCCAGAAGGCGGTGCGGGGCACGCTGGTGGCTCAGGCGCCGGTGCCGCGCATCGAGGAAGCGACTGTCGATTTTGCCGTGCCGCCGCCGTCCGCCGGATTCCGTGGTTCGGCGGTTCCTGCCCGGAGCCGGCCGGAAAAAGGGACTGCCGAAGCCATGCCGCCCCCGCTGGCCCTGGCCCTGCCCGTGCTGCGGGTGGTCGGACAGGTGATGGGCAGCTACATCGTCGCCGAGGGCCCCGACGGACTCTACCTTATCGACCAGCATGCCGCCCACGAGCGCGTCGTGTATGAGGAAGTGAAACGGCAGCGTAAGCGGCGGGAAGTGTCTCGCCAGGGCTTGCTGGCGCCGGCTACTTTCGAGGTCACTCCGGGACAGGACGAGGTGCTGCGGGCGCGCTGTGGGGAGTTGTCCGATTTCGGATTCGATATCGAGCCGTTCGGCGACCGTACCTATCTGGTGCGGGCGGTGCCGGAACTGGTCCCGGCGGACGACTGGCCGGGGATGCTGCGGGAACTGCTCGACGCCCTGGCCGGGGAAAGCGGGGTCGATTTCGAGGAGAAGGTGGCCGTTTCGATTGCCTGTCACCGGCGGGCGGTGCGTGCCGGGCAGGTGTTGTCCGATTCCGAAATGAAAGCGCTGGTGCGCCAGCTGGAAAATACCGAACTGCCGCATACCTGTCCCCACGGCCGTCCCACCCTCATCCAGCTTGATAACGGCCAGCTGCGCCGCCACTTCGGCCGGAGCTAAGGTATACCACCCGATAATTCACCCGTACCGATTGCTGAAAACAGTTCAGCACATTTCCAAAAACTGAACCTCTCCCTCCATCTGTCATTGCGAGGAGCGCCATGACGAAGCAATCTGGGAGGGGCCTTACCTCCGATGTCATTGTGAGCGAAGCGAAGCAATCTCCAATTCTTTCGTTTCTCCCTTTGGCAAAGGGAGATTGAGAGGGATTTCCCCCACATCTTGCCGGTCGGAAATCTCTCTTGCTCCCCTTCTCCGAAAGGGAGACTGTC
>CBDUSH010000228.1:0-2204 GCA_965369965.1 uncultured bacterium
ACGAAGCAATCCGGGAGGGGTCTTAACTCCAGTGTCATTGCGGGGAGCCCCGCGTCGCACCCATTTGTCATTGCGAGGCGCATAGCAACGAAGCAATCCGGGAGGGGTCTTAACTCCACTTGTCATTGCGGAGAGCCCCGCGACGAAGCAATCCGGGAGGGGAGCCGGGGTTCAAAGATAGCCCCCGTCGTCCCTGCACCCTTCGCTCAGGGTGACACGGATGCTGCTCTTTCAGGGTAAAGCCGCCGCCACCGCTCGCCGGTGCCCGCTCTACGCCATCGTTTTGTCACCCTCTTTACATAACCCTGAAACAATCCCACGCTCAACCACGCTCGGTTTGTTTCCCTGAAATAATTTATTTCCTTGTCGTGCCTGATTCGAAAAATAACAAATCCCGGGGACTACTCAAAGCTCAGGTAGACAGGGCTGACCCCGTTCACTCGCCGGTCTGAACTTCCAGTTTGATAGGGCCGCCATTGATATAGGGAAACTTCTCCGGAGGAGGGATGGGACTCTTAAATCGTCCGCTCTCTTCCAGAGCCGTCAGGTACATCCTGAAAGCCAGGAAATTTTCCGCCTCGCAGGAAAAAGTGATCGTGCTGCCGTTATGAGCGATACCCCCCACCTTGACCCTCAGTTGGGCGGCTGTGTCCCATATTACCTCGATATCCTCCACAAAGCTTCCTTCACGCTCCGTAATACCTTTATACTCATTAACCGCCTTCTGGATCGGTTCGCGCTTCTTGATTTCAGCCTTTTTTAATTCCAGTTGACTATTAAGCGTATCGGCTCTAAACTCCAGACCGGCTGTCTTGCCCATCGCCTCGGAAGTTATCTTGAAAAACGGTACCAGCAAGGCGATGGCAGCCACTACTGCCAGCAAAGAAAATACCTGCCTTGCCGAGGGGTGCCAGGGATTGTAAATGGCCGGCAGTAGATTGATATCAACACGGAGACCGTCTCCCTCTCCGCTATCCCTCGTTTGCTCCCTCCCTCTTAAGGCAAGTCCGATGTTAACCGCATACTGGGAGACGGGCAAGTCCGGAGGGTATTTAAACGGAGGCGTCAGTGGTTCTACGGGGTAACCGAGCCTGTCCCTGAGCTTATCCGTCAGCTCCATGTCGCCTGACATCTGCCCGGTGAAGAAGACGGGTGTATTCAAGTCAACAGGGGCTTCAAAATGATGTGCGTTATAGAAGTCCACCGTCAATCCCAGGTTTGCCGCCAACTGCTCCACTTTATCCTCGACGGCAATCCCGTCTTCCTGCCAGGTAATAGTGCGTATGGTTTCAGGTACGTCATTGACCACGATAACAACGTCGATACTGGATGGCTCCATGTTGATTATAATGGCCTGTTTTCTGTTTACCGCCCTGGTCAGAGCAATCGCCCGGAGCTCCAGTATTCGAGGATTAACCCCCAGCGCGCGTAAGGAGTTTACCTCGTTATCCAGCATAGTCCGGGGCATACCGATGGCAAGTATTTTCCCGTCACCGGCGCTATCGGCATTGGCCAGAATTTGCCAGGAAAGGTACAGCTTATCCATGGCTACAGGCATCACCCCCCTCACTATATCCTGCACAAATTCCTGAGTGGAAACGTCTGAAGGCACGGTTGGCATCGGCAAAATACGGCTGATGGAATAAAGACCGCTGATACTGGCGCTGACCCGCCCCAGCTTTGAGCCGCTGACCGCGATGAGTTGTTTCACCGCATCGCGCAGTGACTGCTGGTCGGGCATTTCTTCCTTATCTGCACTATGCGGGGCAATGGTAACATGTGCCCATTTTCGGATCACATTACCCTTGATTTCCAGAAGTTTGATGCCGTCAGCGTCGATGTCAAGAGTGATAATTTTACCCGCTACCCGCCTCTCAATACCTTTCTTTACGGCCGTTGTTAAAAGGCCGAAAGCGGTACTCATATCAAGAGCCAAGACTCCCTTATTCGGCGGTACGTTCCTATCGGCCAAAGATATGTCCTCCTCTTAACGCCTCAATCGGGATTACCCGTTCCCCGATGACTTGGTATAGATTTCAACGTCTAAAGTAGCCGTATTTTCAATACTCGGATATTCCATTGCCGTGGTCACGTTCGCCCCGTCAAACTGCCTCACGGTGCCATCCGTCTCCACTGTGTAGTAATATCTGGTGGCTGGCAGCAGCAGATAGTTGATACTCTCAAATTGGGTGGTGCTATCGGCC
>CBDUSH010000229.1:0-2176 GCA_965369965.1 uncultured bacterium
CGCAGGCACAAAACCGAAGCGCGGGTAGTATTCCGGATGTCCCAGCACCACCACCACTTCCCGGCCAAGACGCCGGCACTCCTCAAGACCGGCCCGCACCAGTTGCGAACCGATTCCCTTCCTCTGATAAGGTGGCAGGACAGCGATTGGCGCCAGGCCCGTTATCTGGTGGCTTGTCCCCGCTGACTCGATACTCACCGGGCTGAACAGGATATGCCCCACCACCCGACCCCCGGCAACCGCCACCAGGGAAACCGTAATTGCGCCTCGCTTCCGGAGTCTATCAACAATTTCCGCTTCATCCTTTTGCCCGAAAGCCTGTTCATTAACATCACGAATGGATTCGATGTCTTCCGGCGTTTCGGGACGAACAGTTACGTTAACCATTTGAACGTCGGCGTCTCCTTAAAACATGCTCTTCCCCGGCTATTATCCGGATGCACCCGTTGGCGCGCGGCTTTACCTGATTTTACTCCCTGTTCCACGGAGCTATCAATACTCCGGCTCCAGATAAGACTACTTCGATGGCAAGAAGAACTCCTCTTATTCAGGCAATACGAGATGGTATTGACATTAGGCATTAGAGAATGGATAATCTATTAACCGGACAACCGATATCAGAAGGAGGCAAAAGGAATGCAGGCATACTGTATGAAATGTCGCGCCAAGCGGGAAATGAAAGACGCCAAGGCTATCACCATGAAGAATGGCCGGCCGGCAACTCAGGGAACCTGTCCATCTTGCGGGACCAAGATGTTCCGTATCGGAAAGAGTTAACGCGAGCGTTTCGAGTTACCAGAGCGCCAGGGGGCTAGGTTTTGCGCTTAGCCCTCTGGTCATTGTCAGCATGTGACCACGATGATAAACCCGCAGCACGCTATCCCGCCGGAGGTGAGAAGATATGAATACCACCGCGTATACCGCCGAAAGGCAACTGGCCGTATTAATTGACTTCGAGAACGTCGGGCTGCGTTCAATGCAGTGGCTATTCGACCAGGTATCGGACGTTGGCCGAATAATAATAAAGCGGGCATACGCCGATTGGGCGACTGCCGGAGACAGACGAGACCAACTCCTCGGACTCGGTATCGAGCCTATTCAGCTATTTCGCTCGTCGGCCGGCGGGAAAAACTCGAGCGATATCAGGCTGGCCGTTGATGCCGTTGACTTACTTCACACGTCTACGGTTGATACCTTTGTCATCGTATCTTCGGACAGTGACTTCGTGCCGCTGGTAATCAAGTTGAGGTCGGCCGGGAAAACCGTCTTCGGCGCCGGAGAACAGAATAAAGCGCCCCGTACGCTGGTGACGTCCTGCGACAGATACTTCTACCTGAACCAGGCAAAAGGGGCAAAGGAAGCCGAACAGGTGCCTTTATCACCCGACGATGACATTGAGGGACTGGTCAGGCGCGCGGTTACCGCCTCGATAGACGAGCATGGGAAAGTACCCGGCAGCAAATTACACCAGACCATGCAGCGTCTTGACCCCAGTTTCAGTTATCGTACCTATAATTCCACCTTCACCAAATTCATTAAGACACAGCCCGGTCTGAAAATTACGCCTCCCAGAGGCAAGGGCGACATCACGGTAGAACTGGCCGATGAAGAGGTCGCCAAAGTTACCACCCCTCCACCGGAAAATGATGTCTGGCACCAGATTGACGCCGAATGGTCGAAGCGGGTTACCAAAGGAGGCAAATCCATACCCGGGACGGTGGCGGCAAGACAGGCAACCAGGGTGCTCGGCATTGATACCCTGAAAACATCCCAGTACAAAACACTGCAGGGCCTGCTTGATGCCAGCGATTATTTGGCCGAAAAGTGGCAGCGTGAAGCGAATACCCTGCTCCGGCGGTAAAGAAGGCCCGGAATCTCAATACAGGGGCTCTCACCCGGCTTCAGTGGATGGCCGCGGACGATATAAGAGGTCGGGACACCCCCAAAACGCTCTCTGAGTTGCCAATGGTGCGGCGTTAATGCAAAAATGAACGGTACCCGGTAAATTTTAAAGCGAGGTTGAATTATTTTATATACTTACCGGTAAGTATTCGGGCGAGGTTAGATTATCTTATACGGTTCCCGCTAAATATTAAGAAAGGTTAGACTATTATATGAACGACTCAGCGCCACCACCGATGACGATTGATACCGGTAAGCGAGACACCGCCAGCAT
>CBDUSH010000230.1:0-2156 GCA_965369965.1 uncultured bacterium
CCCATTTGCGCCTGGTGTAAGAAACTCAGGGACGACGAGGGATACTGGAAATCGGTGGAAGAATATCTCGGTGAACACACTAGAGCCGAGTTTACTCACGGGATATGTCCCGAATGTGCCGCCGAATTCTCAGACCGCGGCTGACCCGGCGTATTGTCATGGAGCCTGGATAAACTCCCGCGTTATTCAAACTCTTTGCGGGATAACGCCACCAGCACCGTGGCCGCAATCCCGGGCAGCGTTGTGCTCAAAATCGCCACGATGGAGCCGGCTAGGGCCAGCCCCCAGTTTTTCCGCTGCAGGGCGTTGATGCCGCCTATCAGGGGCAGGGCACTGAAAACAGCCATCAGCAGGGCGGCAATCACCATGAATCCCTGGATGGTGCCGGACAGCCACAGCGGCATCAGTTCGGCGATGCGGCTCAGCGCCATCACGCCGCCGCCGATGGCGACCAGGACAACCATGAGAATAAACATCCCGAACATGTTCAGAACGCCGATGACTATGTTGATAATCCCGGCCACCGTTGGCTTCCAGGTGGTCTCTACCGGTATTGCTTCGCTGGCTCTCACAGGTAAATTCTAACCCGGCGGGACTAAAAATACAATCCCGATACCGGCGGCGGGTAATCGTATTATGGACTCATTGACTGCCGGGAGACGAAAGGCTAACATGAGATTGATATCCGCCGGCGAAATCGACCTGATTTACGTTTGAACCCTCGGTTTTAATGATGAAAGGAAGCTTGTCATGGCAAAACAAAGAACGGGTGGCACTTCGGAAATAGACGTTTACTTCGATTATCGCTGACCCTACGTCTACAATGCGGCGGTCTGGCTGCAAAGCGTTGGGGAAGCCATGGATTCACGGTTGGCCGTCAACTGGAGGTACTTCAGCCTGGAACAGGCTAACCGCCGGACGGGAGAAGGACGGAAAATCTGGGAGCTGCCGGAAGACTCTCCGGTGCCGGGGCTGCGCGCTTTTCGGGCGGCGGAAGCGGCCCGCTGTCAGGGAGAAACCGCTTTTAACGGTTTCCACATGGCGTTGCTCGAAGAAAAGCACGGGCGGAAAAGCGATATCGATGACATGAAAGTGATTATTCGGGTGGCTCAGCGTCTGGGATTGGAGATGGACCGGTTCCGGGAAGACTTCAGCCGTCGTCAGTCACTGGACCGTCTGGCGGAAGAGCATACCTTTGCCGTGGAGAAGCTGGGAATCTTCGGCACGCCAACCCTTGTTTTCCCGGACGGGCAGGCCATTTTCCTGAAGATGTCGCCCCCTCCCTCCCCGGAGGAAAGTCTGGCTGTCTTCCGGGAGCTGTCTAATCTGACCTGCCACCGGTCAAATATTCTGGAAATAAAACGGCCTCCGGGCTAAAGCTCCTCGGTGTCCGGAAGCCGGTTTATGACGGCAGGCGCCCGGCTTATTTTGGCTTCGTTTCTCTCAGCCGGGCTTCTTTCCTGGCCAGGGCCTCCAGATTACGCTGCTTTTCCTCGGCTGTTTCCAGAATAAGCGGCGATACCTCTGCTGGCCGACCGTCCTGGCCGATGGCGACCATGGTTATGTTGGCCGATGCGGTGTGCCGCTTCTCCCCCGTTATCAGGTTTTCTGTTTCCGCCTGTACCCCTATTTCCATAGAGGTTCTGCCCACCAGATTCAGGCTGGCTTTGATAGTGACGAAGTCGCCGACATACACCGGATGATGGAAATCCAGGCGGTCAATGGTAGCCGTAACCACGTTTGTTCTGGCGTGCCGGTAGGCCACTACTCCGGCGGCGGTATCCATCAGCTTCATGATGACGCCGCCGTGAACGTTGCCGGCGATATTCACGTCCTGCATGGTCATTACCTGGGCCATGACCACGCGGCTGTCGCTAATCTTTTTGGCTTTCATTCCGTTTCCTCTCCCTGGCGGAGCCGTCACCGGCCGGTTCGGGCAAGCTCCCGGTCGCTCCAGGCCACCATTATTATGGGAGCAGATACCCCGTAATGACTATCGTTTTTATAGACCGTGCCCACCCGGCAGCCGGGTAAAACGAATCAAAACGTTCAGTAATCATGGCGGGAGCGCATGGGAGTCGAACCCACCGAAGACACTTCTAATGCCCCCCAACGGAGTTGAAGTCCGCGAAGCCCACCGGGACTCATCCGCTCCC
>CBDUSH010000231.1:0-2146 GCA_965369965.1 uncultured bacterium
CCAGTTCCCGGTAAGAAAACAGGTAATAATAGCGGTAAAAGGTCTTTCCCTGCGTCCGCCACGGCACGTATCTTTCTTTGCCGCCAAACCAGAAACGGGGCTGCCCGCGGTGCCACACGGTTATAAAAGCCTCCCCACCCGGTTTCAATACCCGTTCCAGTTCCCGTAACGCTTTCAGTCGGGACTCTTTACCCTTTAGATGATGATAGGTGGCCACCGAAATTGCCCAGTCGAAGTAATTATCGGGATAAGGGAGTTGCCTGGCATCAGCCTGGGCGAGGTTTACCGTCAGCTTGAACTTTGCCGCGTACCGGCGGGCGAATTTCAGCATCTCACCGGAAGCGTCGACACCGTAAAGCTCGAAACCCTTCCGGAAAGGTAAAAAATCGGGACCGTGGGCACAGCCGACGTTGAGCAAACTGCCCTCTTGCCAGCGCTGTGCCAGTGTTTCCAACTCGCGGCGGAAGATAGACCAGTGCCGGAAGTTATACCAGCCCGGGGCTATCTGGTCGAATACGTTGATGACTACCTTACCCCCTTTATCCCTCTCTCCTTCAAAGGGGAGAGGGAAATTTACAGAAGAGGGGCGAGGCCCCTCTAAAATCCCTCCTCTGAGTCTGTCGGGTAGTTAAACCCCGCTTAAGCTCCCCAAAAATCTGAATACCGGGGCGGTAATTTTCTATCCCGGCTCGATATTTGCTAAACTGAAGAAGACTTCTTAATAGTAGGGGTAAGATGAGGAAATTTGCAAGGACTGTCTCCGGAGTAACGCCAGTGGCGGTAATGACCGAACCTTTTAACTGTCCCGGGGAATGCCTGTATTGCCCGACTTATCCGGAGGCACCGCAGAGCTATACTCCGGAATCGCCGGCGGTGCTGCGCGCCAAAAAATGCCGCTATGATGCCCGGCGGCAGGTCGAATTGAGAGTGAGAATCCTGGCCGAAATGGGACATCCCACCGACAAAATCGAGTTGATAATCATGGGGGGCACTTTCCTGGCCCACCCCGTGGAGTACCAGTACCGGTTTATCAAAGAGTGTTACGATGGCCTGAACGGCGAAGACTCGGAGACCTTGGAAGAGGCGAAACGGTGTAACGAAACGGCCAGGCATCGGAGCACCGGATTGTGTGTCGAGACCAGGCCGGACTGGTGCGGGCAGACGGAAATCGACCGGATGCTGGAGTTCGGTACCACCCGGGTGGAGCTTGGGGTGCAGACCCTGGATGATGAAATCTACCGACTGGTGAAGCGGGGGCACACCGTGGCCGATGTGGTCAAAGCGACCGCGTTGCTCCGGGAGAATGCCTTCAAGGTGCATTATCACTGGATGCCGGGGTTGCCGGGGGCTACTCCGGAGACCGACCGGGCGTTATCCGGACGACTGTTTACCGACGAATGCTTCAGACCGGACGGTTTGAAACTGTATCCGACGCTGGTGGTTAAAGGTACCGAGCTGGAAAAGTGGTACCGGGAAGGGTATTACCAGCCTTACGACGCCGAAACGATGATTAACCTGCTGGCGACAATCAAGGGGCTGGTACCTGGGTACGTCCGGATTTCAAGGGTGATGCGCGATATCCCGGCCCAGTTTATCACCGCCGGGTGCAAGAACTCGCTAAGAGGGCAGGTGAAAGAGCAAATGAAGCAGGAGTGCCGGTGCATACGTTGCCGTGAGTTCGGCCACCGGGTGAAGGGCGGCTGGAAGACCGGCGACCCCCACCTGGTGAGGATGGACTACGAGGCTTCGGGGGGCCGGGAAATCTTTCTGTCTTTTGAGGATGATAACGAAACGCTCTTCGGCTTGCTCCGGCTGAGAATTCAATCGAAACCGGTACCGGCCTTAAGTCAGGGGCAAAGTCAAATCTCGGCTTTAATCAGGGAACTGCACGTTTTCGGGCCGGAGGTTTCTCTGCAGGAAAGAAAATCAGAGGCTGCCCAACACCGGGGCCTGGGTAAGGCATTGCTCCGGGAGGCGGAGCGTATCGCCAGAGACGAATTCCGGGTGGAACAGATGACAATACTGAGCGGTGTCGGCGCCCGGGAATACTATCGTGCTGAATTCGGTTATCACTTGCAGGCAAACTACATGGTGAAGGATTTGTAAGTTTCTGTCCGGCAGGCTCCGGTTATATTTATCCGGGCCA
>CBDUSH010000232.1:0-2064 GCA_965369965.1 uncultured bacterium
CTTAATTAGAATATGATTAGAAAGTGATAATAATACCGGCGCTCCGGCCGTCCCGCTTTAACCGCAGAGCCGGTAATTTCCGGCCCTTTCCCCGCTGCCATGCCGCGGCATCGGCGGGCAACTCCCCTTACTCAGGTCTTTTCTCGCTCAGGCACCAACGGCGGGTGAACTAAGATCTTGGCCTGTCCTCGTCAAACCCAGCCCCGCAAGGTGGCTGTTGACAGTTCCGGAAAGAATAATTACACTGCGGGTGTAATTACCGGGGAAAAAGGCCGCGTTATCACGTACTCGCGCATACCCGGGAGGTATGGGCATGAAACCAGGGTACCGGAGATGCTATTGGACGTAGTTTACCATGGCGGTTGTTTGGGTCCTTTATCCTTCTTCTGACGTGAGGCATCGCCGAAAACGAGCAGGTAGCAGAGGAGGTGAGTGCTATGAAAGACGAAGAAAAGACAAAAGAGCAATGTTTGAAAGAACTGGAAGAAGCGCGGCGGCGGATTGCTGAGTTGGAAACAGCCGTAGCCGAGCGCAAGCAGGCAGAGGACAAACTCCGTCATGGTGAGTATTTCTTCAAAACCACCCAACAGGCTGGGTTAATTGGGTCATATTTTGCCGACTTCATAGCCAATGCCTGGGAATCATCTGAAGTTCTCGATCAAATATTCGGGATAACCAAGGACTATAACAGGGACATTCCAAGTTGGCTGGATATCATCCATCACGATGACCGGGAAATGATGAATCGATACCTGACCGAAAAAGTAATTGCAAAACGTCAACGGTTTAATAAAGAATATCGAATTAAACGCAAGTCCGATGACCAAACCAGATGGGTGCTTGGTTTAGGAACAGTAGAAATCGATTCCGAAGGTAAGGTAGTTTCCATGATGGGAACGATCCAGGATATCACCGAGCGTAAAGGGGCGGAAGAGGAAATCAGAAAGTTCAAGACTATTACGGATGCAGCCAATTATGGGATATCATTGGCCGACGCTGAATCAGGTAAATTCATCTATTCAAACGAAAGCTTCACTGCGATGCACGGATATATTTCGAACCAATTAGTCGGCAAACACTACTCCATTACGTTTGCAGAGCACCAATTGAAAGATATTGCTAGAGTCAGGAAGCAGCTTCTTTCAACCGGGAAGCCTGTAATTGGAGAATTCTGGCGTAAGAAGAAAGATGGCACTCTTTTCCCTACGATAATGCAGAGTATCGTTATCAAAGATGATAAAGGAAAGCCTTTGTATATTGCCGCCACGGCTATAGATATCACCGAGCGCAAGAAGGATGAAGAGGAAATCGCGACATTCAAATCGATGGCCGATATTACCGGTAGCGGTATATCAATGGCTGATACTGAACGTAAAATCGTTTACGTTAACGAAGCGTACGCAAGTGCACACGGATATACACAAGATGAACTCATTGGTAAACATATTTCAATTGTCTATGCGGATTGGGAGCAGGAACACGCCAAAGAATTGAAACAGAAGTTGATGAGAAAAGACGGATATGTGAACGAGGAGATATGGCACCGCCGAAAAGATGGCTCCGCTTTTCCTACGTTGATGACCGGTATGACGGTTTTGGACCGGGATGGCAAGCCATCTTTACTGGCGACCATCACAATTGACATCACTGAACGCAAGCAGACAGAGGAAGAACTGCGAGAAAGTCAATTGCGTTATATTAATGCCGAGAAAGTAGGACAATTTGGCCATTTCAGTCGGCAGATTAAAGATAATAAGCTTATTTGGTCAGAAGGTTCGTACCGGATTTTCGGCATTGATCCGAAAGAGTATACACCAAGGTGGCCGGATAATCTCAGCTTAATTCACCCTGATGATAGACAAAAAGTGAAAACTGAACTTGATAAAGCGCAATATGGTCGAAATCCTGATGTTGAGTTTCGGCTCATTCGCCCCGATGGTAAAGAGAGAAATATACGTTCGGTTGCCAGTGTTGATTTTGACGATGATGGTAAACCTGAAATGGTACTTGGTTATTTTCAAGACATCACCGAGCGCAAACGTGCTGAGAAATCGTTAGTGGAAT
>CBDUSH010000233.1:0-2043 GCA_965369965.1 uncultured bacterium
CTCTTTTCTATATACAAAAAATACAAAAACCCTATTTCTTCATTACCGCCCCCACCCCGATCCCCAGCGGCAAAGCCACATCTCTCAGCACGTTGCCGATAGCCTCCCTCAGACCCTTCCGCTGCTCCCGGGTGATCTGGTAATTGGTTTTCACCAGCCCCGCCAGCGCGTTCGTCGCCTGCATGATAAGGTTGATGTTTCCCGGATCCTTCTCCAGCACCGCCTTTATCTTCACCCTCAGCATGGCAATCTCGTCGTCGATGCCCTCCACTCCGGCGGCAATCTCGAAATCGATTTTCTCCGCCTCATCGAGGACTTTGGAATAAAACCCGTGTGTCCGGGCGTTCTGGTTACCCCTTGGGGGTCCTTTTTTCTTTTTTATTCGTGCCGGCATTTGGTTTCTCCCCGTTCTCCAGATATTTGGCCGCCGCCAGGACAATAGTGTGGGCTGCCAGGTCCCATTTTTGACGTTCTACGGCTAACCGCAATAGCCTCATCTCTTCACTCCTTTACATAACTATGAATACAATCCACGATACATTAGTCTGGAATTGTTTCTGTCAAAATAATAGCACTTATGTTCTAATATGACGATGGAATTATGTCGCTATTTTTGAATGGAGTTCCTCTCTTCCGGTACCGGGATTATTTGCGATATACCGACCCGCCATTATAGAATAGGCTGAGTGTTGATATGGTTATTGCCCGTCAGTTGTACCAGCTTCAGGAAGTAGACCTCGAAATTGAGTCGGACGAAAAAGCGCTTAACGGCATCGTCGTCCGGCTCGGTGATAATCGTGTTATCCTGGAAGCTCAAGGCAGGCTCACTTCGGCGGAGCAGCAGCTGGACGACCTGCGAAAACGCCAGCGCGCTGCCGAGCGGGAAACCGAAGACCTCGCCGTCAAACTCGCCACGGAGGAAGGGAAGCTGTACAGCGGCCGAATCCAGAATCCCAAGGAATTGGCCAACCTGCAGCACGAGGTCGAATTAATCAAGGAAAAACGCAGCCGCCTGGATGACGGGGTGCTGGCCGTCATGGACGAGGTTGAACGGGCCGAAAACGGCCTCGCTGCCGCTGCCGCGGCCCTGCAAAAACTGGAAGCGGCCTGGAACAAAGAACAGCAGGTATTGACCGCCGAGGCGGCGGCACTCCGCGGTAAACTGGCTGACTTGACACAGAAACGGCAGTCTCTTTCGGCCGGCATCGAAACGCCGGTCGTCGGCGCTTATGATAAACTCCGGAAGCAGAAGGGCCAGGCGGTGGTCCGGGTGGAACAGGGGATATGCCGGGGGTGCCGTATATCCCTGCCCTCCAGTGACATGCAGCAGGTCAGAAGCGGTAACCTGGTGCACTGCAGCAGCTGCGGACGTATTTTGTTTTTACCCTAACCCCCGAATCCCAAGTGACCGGACTCCTCTCTCACGGTGGAAAAATCCCGGGATATTCGGATAGCCGGTTTGCCGTGATTGCCTGCCCTGTCAGGCTCCCGTCAGGTTTGTCTTAAACGTGAATCGGCTTTGGAAGGAATTAAAAAAAAACAGATGAATGCTAAAAATATGCTGATCTGGGTAGACGGCGCCGCGCGGGGTAATCCGGGCCCGGCGGCGATAGGCGTGGTCATAAAAGACGAACAGGGGACGGTTCTGGCCCGCCTTTCTAAGTGCATCGGCGAAACCACCAATAATCAGGCAGAGTACCGGGCGCTTATTGCCGCGCTGGAAAAAGCGGTCGAGCTCGGTGCCCGGAAGGTCTCGGTGTATTCGGATTCGGAGCTGGTGGTGCGGCAAATCACCGGTAGATACCGGGTGAAAAAAGAGGAGCTGAAACCGTTATTCCAAAAGGTAACCCAATTGCAGAGCCGGCTGGAAAACTTCTCCATCAGCCATATCCCCCGCTCCCGGAACGCCGCCGCTGACGGTTTGGCCAATGAAGCCCTGGACGGGAACAGTTGACTAACCGGGCCTGCGATACTAGACTATAAATGGGTCAAGTAAACCGGGTGGCCGCCCTGAAATATCAGGGAGGAAAGTCCGAGCTCCAC
>CBDUSH010000234.1:0-2033 GCA_965369965.1 uncultured bacterium
TGAACGAAGACATCGCCAGTAACGGGCGGGAAGTGGTGCAGATGTCGAAGTTCCTGGATGAAAATAATGCTTACCGTTACAAGGAAGAACTGGGCACGCAGCCGAGGGTATGGTATTTGCCCGGACACGGCCAGGACTTCGGCCGGGGGCCTGACGACCCGCGCCCTTTCAAGCCGCCAACCTGGGCCTGGGGCAATAAGGATGATGGCAAAGGAATAAACATTTGGCCGTGGGGGAACGAAACTGAATGAGACCCAGGGTTGAAGACGAAAACCAGCGACTGGAGCGCACGGTACTCAGCCCGCTGCGCCAGACCGGTACCGGCTATTACGTCTTTATCCTCTTTCTGCTGGCTATCGTCGCCTGGGGATTTTACGCTTACATTACCCAGCTTTACTACGGCCTCGTGGTCACCGGCATGCGTGATATCGTCATGTGGGGATTATACCTGGTTAACTTTGTTTTCTTTATCGGCATCAGCCACGCCGGGACGCTTATTTCGGCTATCCTCCGGGTGACCAACGCCGGCTGGCGCACTCCCATAACCCGCATGGCAGAGCTGATTACGGTGGTGGCTATATCCATCGGCGCTTTAATGCCGGTCATCGACCTGGGGCACCCGGAGCGGGTATGGCACCTTATTATCTACGGGCGTTTCCAGTCCCCTCTCCTCTGGGACATCATCTCCATCACCTCTTATCTGGTGGGAAGCCTCATTTACCTGTACCTGCCCCTTATCCCTGATTTTGCCCTGATGCGTGATAAGCTGGGGCGAAGCGCCTCTACTCTCAAACTAAAGGTTTATACCATACTGGCGATTGGCTGGAAGAACACCCCCGAACAGAGGCACCGGCTTGAGAAAGCTATCGGCATCATGGCGGTGACCATTATTCCCATCGCCATATCCGTCCACACCGTGGTCTCATACGTCTTTTCCATGACGCTGCGTCCCGGCTGGGACAGCACCGTCTTTGGTATCTACTTCGTTATCGGGGCCATTTTCTCCGGCATCGCCTCTATCCTTATCGTTATGGCTATCTTCCGCAAGTTTTTCCACTTTGAGGAGTACATCACCGAGCGGCACTTCCGTAACCTGGGTTATCTCCTGTTAACGACACTCCTGATTTACTTTTACCTTACCCTCGGCGAATACCTGACGGTGGGTTTCAAGCTGGAAGGGGAAGAAAAGCACCTGCTGACGCTGTTGCTGACCGGCAAGAATGCCGTCTGGTTCTGGCTTTTCGTCGTCGGCGGACTGGTCATACCGGGCGTTCTCCTTTTCATCCGCCGCGGGCCAATCATTCCCCGGATTATCATCGCCTCCATATTGATAAACGTGACCATGTGGATCAAGCGATTCATCATCGTCATCCCCACTCTCCAGGTACCATTGATGCCCTTTGAGTTCGGCAGCTACACGCCCACCTGGGTCGAGTGGTCGATAACCGTCGGCGCTTTCGCCGCTTTCGTGCTGATTTTCGCTATTTTCGCCAAGCTGGTGCCTCTTATCTCCATCTGGGAAGTGGCCGCGGAAAGTGAAACCACGCCGTCAAACCGCCTGGCTTCGCTCATCGAGCGCCTGGGAATGGCGCCCAAAGAAATTGAAACCGTAATCAACCGGCTCATCACCGAAAAAGGCCGGGATCGGACGAGGTAATTTTGCATTCCTTTAGTCGTTTACAAACGGAGATGGATAAAAAGTGTTGAAGCTCAAGCTGTTGTTCATGGTGTTACCGGCAGTTCTTTTCCTGTGGGTCATGGCGGCGGCGGTCATTGCCCAGGAAGAAGTGCCGGCTGCCTATGCCGGACTGGAAAATCCCTTCGCCTGGGATGATGCATCAGCGGTGACCGGGGGTGGAGACCTGTACAAAAAATCCTGCCTGGGCTGCCACGGTATCGACGGCAGCAACATCGCCGGGTACGATTTCAGCGCCGCCGACTTTGCTCAGGGTCTTGAGACGAGAGCCGATTATTATTTATGGGTGGTCAGCGAGGGCCGGATGCAGGAAGGAATGCCCGCCTACCAGTCTTCC
>CBDUSH010000235.1:0-2021 GCA_965369965.1 uncultured bacterium
AGCTCCGAGCCCTTTATTTCTTCCTGGGGTACTCTGCCAGACCGACACGCTTAAGCCACTTTGCTTCCGTTTTATGAAGTTCCTTTATTATGTCATCGGGCAGAAGTTTGGGCTGATGCGTTTCCATGAGTCGAATAGCCTTTTCCCTTACCATTTCCTCGCAGTTTGGCGCACCCTGGTCTTTTGACGCGCTCCGGTCAAACAGTTCCGGGGCCCAAAAATTACGAAAATGTTTTAAAGTATGTCTCTCAGAAATATAAGCACCCCTCGGTCCGATGCGGTCAATAAGATCAAGCGGTAAGGTTTCTTCGTTAATCTCAATACCGCCCATAGAGACGTTTACCATATCGATAATCTCGTTGCAGAAGACGACTACCTCGGGTGATTGAAAGGAATGGTATAATATGCCGACGTCATGAACCAGGTCAGCGCCGGACAATGAGGTCATCAAGATCTGATAAGTCACTTCAGCGCCCATCTGGGCGCCGATGTTATGCGCGTCGGAACATCCGGCGGTGCCGAACATGGGTAATCCGTAGTAATGGCACAGTTCGGTAAGAGCGGCTACCATCAGGCTCATTTCGGGGGCCCCATACGGGAAAATGGTGGTCTTCATTTCCATAATATTAGTGATGCCGCCAAATATGACCGGTGCTCCCGGGTACTTGAGCTGTAAAACCACCAACTGGCTCAGCACTTCAGCGTTGGCTATCGCCAAACAACCGGCAAAGGTGGCTGGAGTTGTCGCCCCTGCCATCGGCATACTGTAAACCACCACCGGAAGTCCTTTCTCGGCACACAGAAGACTTTTTTCCATGGCGTCTTTACCTTGTACCAGTGGTGTTACCGGCTCGCATGAGCCGCCAAAAAAAGGTCTCCTCCTCAGGTTCTCTTCACTCCCGGCAATTATCGTGCAAAGTTCAATCATGTCCCTTAACGCTTCAACATTGGTAATTTCACAAATGATTGGTTTTGTGCAGTTTTGCAGGAACTTGAGCAGAGTGACCCGGTCACTGATATCAAATCCGGGGAATATGGGTAACGTATTGTTGGCGGCTCCGGTATAAGACCACTCAATGTTAGGCAGGGCATCGATCAGTCTTGAGAATTTAACGATATCTTCAATATAACAGTCCCTTATTTCTCCCGTTTGCGGATCGCGTATTTTACGCGGGTCCGGTGTCGCTCCAAAGTGAGAGCCGGTCATGCCATTAAGGACTATGGCGGGTTCACCATCCCGTGAATATAAGGTTATCGTCTTTGGAGCAGTTCTCAAAGCTTGTTCGACTAAATAGGAGGGTATCTTTATCCGACTGGTATCGGAGATGTCAGCGCCCGCCTCGCCCAGTATTTCAATGGCTTCGTCGCATTCAAACAGGACGCCGGTCCTTTCAAGGATTTGCATGGTACCGTAGTGTAATTCTTCCACCTGTTTATCAGATAAAATTCTGAATTGCGGGCTTTTGTACTGAACGTAATTGGCGCGCATAAATAATTACCTCCCCATAGTATATATTTGCTTATCCAATTTAATAAAAATTATTTTACCACTTCACGGACTGGAATTACAGTAAAAATGACTGATTTATTCACTCTTTCATTCCAGCTGACCTTTTCACCTGATAAAAGGAGTGGATGTAAGAGACATGGTTATGCAGGAGACCAAACTATGATAAAATATGACACACGGAAATTAACATATTTCAAGGCATATAATCAATAATCAGGAGTATGAAGATGTTTATTAATGATATTTCCCTTGAAGGGAAAGTAGCTGTAGTGACCGGAAGTGGCCGTGGGATTGGCAAGGCGATATCGCTTGCCTTTGCCGAGGCGGGGGCAAATGTCGTGGCGGTAGCGCGAACCCGGGACGAGATTGAAGAAACCTGTCATGAGGTGAAAGCATTAGGCCGGCAGGCTTTTGCAATACCTGTCGATGTCACTGATGCAAAACAGGTGGAGAAGATGGTAGAGAAGACCATTAAACATTTTGGCAAGATAGATATTCTGGTAAATAATGC
>CBDUSH010000236.1:0-2017 GCA_965369965.1 uncultured bacterium
TCAAGCTCGTCAACGCGGGCGGTGAGTTCCATATGCCTCGGGTCAATAAGTTCAATGATGGTTGTCCCGGCATAGGCGGCGGGCGACAGGAACTCTCCCTCTTTCACCCCGATATTGGCTACCATTCCGTCGAACAGGGCGACGATGGTGGCTTCTCCCAGGTATTTCCGGGCCTGGTCTAAAGATTTCTGTGACAAAATTACATTTTGCCGGGCTAAATCCACGTTTTGTTGGGCTAATTCTACGTTTTGTTGGGCCTGCTCCACGGATTCTTTGGCCAGCTCTACCTCCAGGGCTTTAATGGCTAATTCGCCGCCCAGTTTAGCCAGGTTATTCCGGGCTTGTGCCTCGGCCTTCTCAGCCGCTTCCAGCTGCAGCCTTTTTATGGCTACCGCCTCTGCGTCACTTCCGGCCAGCATGGCGTCCAGCCTGTCTTCAGCCGTGTTCAGCCTTGCCTGGGCATGGACTAACTCCCTTTGCCAGCTTTCCCAGGCGGAACCCTTGAAGAAATCTTCTCCATCAATATATTCCTGTATTGACGGATACTGACCGTCTTCATCTTCCGGCAGAAACAGGCCTACTTTCTGAAGCAGTTCGTCCAGGTATCTCCGGGCGTCATCCGCGTCGGCTTTCGCCGTTTTTATATCCGACCAGGTATACAGGTCGCTGGTTTTCTCCAGATTGAATCTAGCCGTCCTCACCGCAATCTGGGCATTAGATAAAGCCAGTTCCAGGGTAGTTTCGGTATCCCGGGTGTTTTCCAGGGCTTGTTCGGCCGTTTGCTCGGCCAGCTCTGCCTGAGCCGGGGCTGCCTGCGCCTGAGTCAGGGCTAGCTGCGCCTGGGTCAGGGCTACCTGCGTCTGAGTCAGGGCTACCTGCGCCCGGGCTTCGGCCAGTTCCAGCGCGCCGGGGTCAAGGCTGGCCAGAACGTCACCCTTGCTGACCATGTCCCCCTCTTTGACGGATATTTTAGCCACCTTACCGCCACTGCCAAAAGTCAGCCTCTCGTGAGACGAGGCTTCGATATTACCGTCACCGGTGACGGTAACGTTAATGTCATTTTTTATCGCCCCCGCCGTCGTCTCCTCGTCCCCGCCGCCACAGGCAGTGGCCCCGGTCAGTATCAGACCCAGTAACAGGATACCGATAATTCCACGTCTTTTCATTTTATAGCCCCCTGTATTTAATTTCGGACAATTATATCAACGGCCGTATCGTATCAAGCGGCGCCCTGTATCACACCAAATATGAACAGGAACACTCCGCCGGCTAATACCACAAGAGCGGCTGCCAGGCTGACTTTGGCGGCGGCGCCGTCGCTCATTTTCTTGTTAATCTTCATCTTAACCAGTTTAAGCAGTCCGGGTGATTTCTTGATGCCTCCGAAATACCCGACCAGAGCCGCGTAAAGTAAACAGGCAATTCCTCCCAGCAAATATCCGGTTCCCATAATAATCCCCCTTTTCCCTTTGCTAACAATTACTGTTATAAACTAATTAATCCTGCTCAGCTTAATCCCTTTCTTATTTTGGGAAGAGATACCGCGTAGACAATTAACGATAAGCCGACTACCATTCCGGTACAAAAGAGCACCGTTCCCCAGTCGGCTGTTTTGGATAATATCAGTATATTCGCTTTATAGGCCCAATAGAAGGGACTCCAGTACATCGTCCATTGCCATTTGGCCGCCAGCAATTCATAAACCGCGATTGAACCGGCGATGGGTAAGAACAAAAGTTTTACATTTGAGCCCGCTTCTATCACATCCTCACTGTAAAGCCCTTGAAGGAAGCCGATTACCAGGCTTAAAATCATGGACGTAAGACCGACAAGTACGATCATAAACCAGTTGATATCATAGAATCCGGTTATTAAAACGGCCCCGATTATCCCCAGCATCGCCGTAACACCACCCAGCAGGCTTTTACCTGCTACAAATCCTGTTTGTGAAACGGGAGTGACATTTATGGCGTTTATGGTATTCTCTGTCTTTTCCTCAACGATGCTCATGGCGATC
>CBDUSH010000237.1:0-1898 GCA_965369965.1 uncultured bacterium
GTACCGGGCAAGAGCCGGTCCGGCAAGATAACCGAGCGGCACTGGGAAGAAAAAGGCAAATTAAGAATCCGTATTTTTGAGGAAGCGTCGAATGTTGACCAATGTCTGCAATTTATGGATGACGCCGGTATAGACATGGCGGTGCTGACGGCCAACAGTTTTACCGGCGGCCTCGAGCAAATGAAAAGGTGGAACGACCTCTGTGCCGGGATTGTAAAAAACAACCGGTCACGGTTTGTCGGTTTTGCCTGTGTCCCGCCTCTGGGAGGCAAGCCGGCTTTAGAAGAACTGGAGAGGGCGGCCAAAGAACTGGGAATGAAAGGGGTGCATATCTGGACAAGAAACGAGGGGCGGCATCTCGATGACCGGGAAATGTGGCCTTTTTATGAAAAAGCCGCCGAGCTCAATCTATTGGTGGATGTCCATGTGACTCTCGAACCATCCGGACTGGAGGCGATACGCTCCAGCTACGGATTGTATTATGTCCTGGCGCGGGAATTCGATATGGCGATATCAACATTGCGCCTTTGCCTCGGCGGCGTACTGGAAGATTTTCCCGACCTCGTCTTCATTATGAACCATTTTGGCGGCGGCGTATCATCGGTAGTGGAACGCCTTGATGCCTACATGGATTACCTGGGTTCAGGCTGGGACAGTTTTTATACGGGAAAACCTTTGATCAGCCGTCCCTGGAAAGAATACTGGGACAAGCTGTATTTCAACATCGCCGGACGGGAAATGGGGGTTGCCTCCTTGAAGTGCGCCTTGACCAACATTAAACCGGATAAACTCCTTTTCGGCACGGATTGGCCGTTTAACTATGATTACCGTCCTCAAGCGGCGAGAGAGTATGTCGGGGAAATAAGAAAGCTGGAGCTGCCGGCGGGGGCGGCGGAAGCGATACTGGGTGGTAATGCCGCCCGGTTGTTAGGTCTTTAGACCGGTAATCGGAATCGCCGCGCCGGATAAAATTACCGAAGGTCACCGAATAATTTTATGCAGAGTCTGGAAATATTTAGTCCTGCCTGGATTCTTATCCTCGGCGTTGTTTTATTGGCCGCTTTTATCCGGGGTCTGGCCGGTTTTGGATTTGCGCTCGTTCTGGCGCCGGTGCTGCTCCTCATCTTACATCCGGCGGCGGTGGTGGTTATTAATCTGTCTCTCATGTTACTCAGCAATATCGTGGTCATAGGTCATTCCCATGCCCGGATTGATTTTAAACGAATTCTCCCCTTAGCGTTAAGCAGTCTGCTGGGAATTTCACTGGGTGTCTGGATTATCAGCGTGGTGGCGGCGTCGTTTTTGAAGATACTCGTCGGCGCGGTTATCATCTCTTTCGCGGTGCTGGTAGCCTCCGGTATCCGTATCACCTTTACCGGCGAGAGATTATCTTCCGGCATTGCCGGCTTTTTCAGCGGCGTACTGTCTAGTTCGACCAGTCTCGGGGGCCCGCCGGTGGTTCTTTTCATGCAAAGTCAGCGCTGGCCTAAAGAGATAATCCACCCCAATCTGGCCGGTTATTCCATGTTTCTCGGCTCCTTTTCCCTGGGGGCGTTAGCGCTGTCCGGTAACGTCCACATCGAAACGTTAATCACCGCCGCCTCGCTGGCACCCGCCCTGTTAGCCGGCACCAGTCTGGGGGTGTTTGTCTTTCAGAGGGTGAACGCCCGTTTCTTCAGAACTCTTTCGATAGCCGTCGTCATCTGTGCCGGGTTGCTGGGTGTTATCTCGGGCCTGGGCCTTCTCTCCTGACCCCGGAGTAATAAAAGCTAACCGTATATCTTGCCCTCCCGGAAGCGCGCCCATGCGGTCTCGAACCAGATTTTTTTCCGGGGAATGGGCCGCCTGGGCACCCATTCATGCCGGACCTCTCCATCCGGAAGCGGTAACGTCTCCAG
>CBDUSH010000238.1:0-1789 GCA_965369965.1 uncultured bacterium
CCGCAGGTAGTGCAGTCGGCCTGCCGGCAGCCCACCGTTTCCTGACCCTCCAGCGCCCGCCGGTATTCCCGTTTCAGAAACGCCTCGGTAACCCCGGTATCGATGTGTGACCAGGGCAGTATTTCGTCCTGGGGGCGCTCCCGCTGAGCGTAAAAGGCCGGTTCCAGCCCGCTCTCGCTGAAAGCGCGGCGCCATATCTCCGGATTGAAACGCTCGTTCCAGGCATCGAAGGTTGCCCCCAGCTTCCAGGCCCGGTAAATGACCTTGCCCAGTCGCCGGTCTCCTCGTGACAGCGCCGCCTCCAGCCGGCTCAGCTCCGGGTCCGGCCAGGACAGTTTCGTCCCTTTTCTGGGTAACTCCTGCCTCAGTATTTCCAGCCGGGCATTCAGGCTGGCTTCGTCTGCCTGCCCCGCCCACTGGAAAGGGGTATGCGCCTTGGGTACGAACGTCGAGGCGCTGATTCTCAGGGCGGGCAGTCTCCCCCCGCTCTTTCTCCCCACCCCGCGTATTTTATCCACCAGCGCCGCGATATCGGCCGCGTCGTCCTCCGTTTCGGTGGGCAGTCCCAGCATGAAATACAGCTTGAGGCTCGTCCAGCCGCGTTCGAAAGCGGTGGCGGCTGTTTTCAGCAGCGTCTCCTCCGGGATGTTCTTGTTGATGGCCCGCCGCAGCCGCTCGCTGCCCGCCTCAGGGGCGAAGGTAAGCCCCGTCTTGCTCCGCGCCGGCAGTGACTCCATCAGCCGTATCGAAGACTCGTCAATGCGTAAACTCGGCAGGGACAGCGCCAGATTGGGGTACCGTTCGGAGAGGTTTCCCACCAGTTCGCCTATCCCCGCGTAATCGCTGCTGCTCAGGGACACCAGGGCGATTTCATCGTAGCCGCAGTTGCTTATTATTTCCCCGGCCGCCTCCAGAATTTCCTCCGGCGGCCTCTCCCGCACCGGGCGGTAAGTGATACCCGCCTGGCAGAAACGGCAGCCCCGGCTGCACCCCCGCTGTATCTCGATGGCTCCCCGGTCGTGCACCACCTCCAGGTAAGGCACCACCGGGCGGGTAGCCGGCGGCGGCAGCTTGTCCACTATCCGCCGCTCGATTCGCCGGCCGGCTTCGGACGCCTGCGGGGTGATGCTCTTAACCGTCCCGTCCGTCTGGTAGTCTACCTGGTACAGGCCCGGCACGTAGACCCCGGGTATTTTGGCCGCCTGGCGCAACCGGCCTGCCTTGTCTCCGGCCCTTTTCCCTTCCCGGAAGCAGTCCATCAGTTCCAGTATCACGTCTTCGCCATCCCCGATGACGAAAAGGTCGATAAAGTCCGCCATCGGCTCCGGGTTGAGGGCGCTGCTTCCGCCGGCAATGATAACCGGATGGCTGTCATCCCTCTCCGCCGCCGCCACCGGTATCCGGGCAAGATCCAGCATGTTGAGCACGTTGGTGTAGGTCAGCTCGTAGCCGAGGGAAAAGCCGATAATATCAAAATCTTTCAGCGGCCGTTTGGATTCCAGGCTGAAGAGGGGAATTCCCGCCGCCCGCATGCCCGCCTCCATGTCCACCCACGGCGCGTAAGCCCTCTCCGCCAGCACGTCCGGCTGCCGGTTGAGTATCTCGTAAAGAATGGGTATGGCGATATTGGACATGCCTATCTCGTAGCGGTCGGGAAAACAGAGCGCCACCCGCAACGGCACTCGTTCCCAGTCTTTGATAATACTGTTCCACTCACCGCCCGTGTAGCGGGCCGGTTTGGTCACTTTACTCAGCAGGTTGTCCGGATCGGTCAAATCTTTTCCTCCAC
>CBDUSH010000239.1:0-1769 GCA_965369965.1 uncultured bacterium
CATGGCACCGTTACCGGGTGCTGCCACCATAGTCCCCGGCTCAACCTTTGACCCACCCCTCCCCGGAGGGCAGGTATCGATAATCGAGCCTGATGCCGATGGTGACGGCAAGCCCGACCGGAACGTGGGTTTTCCCCTCTTCATCCCCGGCGCAGCCGGCCACCGCGCACCCACCCCTCCCCTGGACCTGGTAAATGACGGCGGACTACCCAGGCATATTATAATCGGCGGCACGGTAGACAAAGTTATCGACCCATTGAGTTTCGCCGCGGAATTTCTATCAATAGTGGCCAAATTCCTGCCTGAAGAAGGGACACCGGCGGAGCAGGCCGCCATGGACTTCCATGCCCAGTTAAGGCATGACACTTTCACACCTGACGGTGCCGCAGCGACGGGCGCCAGCGGCTTTGAAGCCAACGGATTACCCCCGGCACCCGGCGCCCCCTATGCCCAGCCGGCCCGGACTGACGATGGTCTGGCAGTACCAGTTAACCGGGAATACCGCGCCGCCCATATCGCGCTCGATATGGTATTTAACAAGGAAGGCTGGCACTTCCCCCAGTCCCGTATGATTGCGCTATGGGGAGATGTGCAGCCGCTGCTGGAAGGCGACAAAGCGCCCGAGCCGTTTGTAATGCGGGGCAACATGGGCGATGTTATCGAGTTCTTCCTGACTAATCTTACTCCCAGGAGGTACCAGCAGGACGCGTTCCAGGTGTTGACGGAAACCGATGTCACCGGTCAGCATATTCACCTGGTCAAATTCGACATCCTGGCTTCGGATGGCGCCGCCAACGGTTTCAATTATGAGGATGGCGCTTTCAGCCCCGAGGAGGTCCAGGAGCGTATCCGGGTTATTAAAGAGCCGGGGGGAGGTGCCATTGACCTGCCGGAAGGCATGACCATCGATGACCTCACGCCACAGCCCCATCCATTCTTTGGCGCCACCGGACCCAACGGCGAGGACTGGCGGGGCGCCCGCACCAATATCCAGCGCTGGTATATTGACCCCACGGTCAACAATGCCGGCCAGGAGCGGATAATGGGTAACGTTTTTACCCACGACCACCTCACCCCGTCCACAATGCAGCAGACCGGGCTCTACGGTGTCCTTCTTACCGAGCCCAGGGGTTCACAGTGGCGCCACCCCGAGACAGGGGACCTGTTCGGGGGAGAAGGAGTGGCGTCGCGGCCTATCGCGGACAATAGCTTCTCCGGCACCGACGGCGGCCCGATCAGCTGGCGGGCTGACATCATAACAGCCGACCCCGCGGACAGCTACCGGGAGTTCTTCTTCGAGTTCGCCGACTTTCAGCTTGCTTACCTGGAAGGCCGTGGCGGCACGCCGGCCAATCTCGTTCCTGACCCGGGAGGCGCCATCAACCCGCCACCCGTCCCCGAGGCAGTTTCGGCAGCTGACCCGGGTACTTTTTCAGTGAATTACCGAAATGAGCCGCTGGGCCTGCGTGTCCTGGACCCGGCGACCGACATCCAAGCCGTGGGGGTCGCCGGAGACCTTTCCCTGGCGCTGTCATCGAACGTAACCCGTGCCAACGAAAGGTTCAATATCCAGCCGGCCATATACCCTCCGCTGACGGCTGATGTGCGTCCCGGTGACCCCTTCACCCCCATGCCGCGCGTCTACGTCAACGACAGGGTGCGGATTAGGACACAGGTCGGGGCTCACGAAGAAGGGCACAACTTCAGCATCCATGGATTGAGATGGCTTCAGGAGCGTGACAGCCCGAATTCCGGCTGGCGCAACTCCC
>CBDUSH010000240.1:0-1762 GCA_965369965.1 uncultured bacterium
CTAGATTGTGGATATTTCAACCTACCCTGTGATATTATTTACTAACCACTATTATAAAAAGATAAGGTCTGTTCTGATACTGATAAATTAGGAAAGGAGTTCATAATGACAGACAAGGCTATTTTTGAACAGTTGTACAATGCCATTATCGCCGGCGACACGGGTGGTCTGGGACAGACGGTTGGAGAGGCCCTGAAAGAGGGTATCAAACCATCGGATATCATTGAAAAAGGAATGTCGCCGGGTATGAAAGAGGTGGGTGACCGGTTCGCCCGGTATGAGATTTATCTGCCGGAAATGATGATGGCAGCGGAGGCGTGGGAGAGCGCGATGAAAATTCTGGAGCCAAAGCTGCTGGAGTCCGGGGAGGAGCGAAAGAAAGTGGGGAAGGTGGTCATCGGCACGGTAAAGGGGGACATCCATTCCATCGGGAAGAACATCGTTGGGGCGATGCTGAAAATGAACGGCTTTGAGGTTTTCGACCTCGGGGTTGATGTCGCCGCTTCCGCCTTTGTCACCAAGGCCGAGGAAGTTGGTGCCGATATCATTGCTGCCTCGGCGCTGATGAGCACCACCATACCGCAGCAGAAGAACATCATCGAGCACCTTGAGGCACGTGGCGCGCGTGGCAATTACCGCTTCCTGGTCGGTGGCGGCTCGACCACGCAGGAATGGGCCGACAGCATCGGTGCTGACGGATATGGCAGAACTGCCGGCGATGCGGTAACTCTGGCATTGAAGGCGCTCTCGTAAAAGTAGGAAGGAGTCAGTGCATGTTAAGTTTCTGGACGGTTGTGGAGAGGGCGTTAGCCGGCCCGATATGCACGGAAAGGGATTTTGAACTCAGTATCTTTGTCGCCAATTTGCGCAAGGTGATAGAAAAATATGGCATTAAGTATGACCCCCAGAACCCGGTGCCATCTGATGATGACCTGGCTGACCGCGTCTGGCAGGCGGGGATGGAGTTCATTGCCGAAACAGGGGTCTATTGTGTCGATACCGAACGACGGATAATTTTCAGTCGCGAGGAAATAGAAGGCGCGCTGGCGTCAGGTCCGTGCGGCCGTGTCTTCGGCGAGGGAAAAGATACCCGCGTCATGCCCAGACGTTTACCGGAGGACAAAACACCGCCGTGGTGTTCGGTCGGCCCGACCTCCTCACCGCTTTCATCGGAGCTATACTACACCAACCTGGTCAAGGCACATGCCGAGAATCCGCTGGGAGATGGCATAACCATACCCTGCTTAACGCAGGTGAACGGACAGCCGATAGTTGGGGGCAGTCCGCTGGGGATAGAGGGCGCCATCAGGGCGGTCCTGCTGACCCGTGAGGGCATGCGCCGCGCCGGACGCCCGGGGATGCCCATCGTCAATGGCGTCACTACGGCGTCAAGGGCGCAGGAGCATATTGCCGCCCATCAATTTGGAATTCGCAAAACGGACGCGCTGGAAATCGGGACCACCCACGAGATGAAGGTTGATTTCGATACTATGAATAAGGTTGCCTATTCTCTGGCTGCCGGCAACCTGATTTTTGCCGAGAACGGAGTCATCCTGGGAGGGCTGGCGGGCGGGCCGGCAGGCGTGGCCGTAGTAACAGCCGCCTACAATCCGGTGGACTTACTGGTTCTGCGCGGCGCTGTACAGCACCCCTTCCCCACCCATTTCGACCTTGGCGTTACCTCAGCGCGGGACACCGTGTGGGCACGGAGCGTGTCCAATCAGGCTATCACCCGAAACAGCACCCTGCCGGTGGTAAACGT
>CBDUSH010000241.1:0-1747 GCA_965369965.1 uncultured bacterium
GATTTGCCTATTCTACCAATCCTCAAGAAGTATCGATAAGTAATGATAGCCTACTTACTTTATGTGTTATCACGGATAGGTATCTGATAAACCAATTGGGCGAATGTCATCCAATCACACTTTTTACTAGATTGTTACCTCTAGAGAATAGAAGGGAATATCCCTCATGCAAGCACTCTCAGGCATATTTCGAATTACTGGCGGCAAACCTCTGAAATTTGATAAAATACTGTGTATACAGTTAGTATAAAAACTGATTTGAAGGAGGCAGACCATGGCAGAAGAAAAGAAAGTCTACACTACTGGTTTTGGTGCCCCAGTCGATAATGATCAGAATTCCAAGACCGCGGGCAATCCCGGTCCCATCCTCATGCAGGATACCCACCTGCTGGAAAAGCTCGGGCATTTTGACCGGGAACGTATCCCGGAGCGTGTTGTCCATGCCAAGGGCGCCGGAGCGCATGGCTACTTCGAGGTAACGGCGGACGTCACGAAATACACGAAAGCAAAATTCCTCTCCGAAATCGGCAAGCGCACGGAAGTCTTCGCCCGTTTCTCTACCGTCGGTGGAGAAAGAGGCTCGGCAGATGCCGAGCGTGACCCACGCGGCTTTGCCCTCAAGTTCTACACGGAAGAGGGCAACTATGACATGACCGGGAACAATACCCCCGTTTTCTTCATCCGCGACCCACTTAAATTTCCTGATTTTATTCACACCCAGAAACGACATCCAGGTAACAACCTTAAGGATGCCAATATGTTCTGGGACTTTCTCTCTCTGACGCCGGAATCCGTCCACCAAGTCACTATCCTGTTTTCAGACCGTGGAACTCCCAGGACTTTTCGCAACATGAACGGCTATAGCAGCCATACATTCAAGTGGTACAACGAAAAAGGTGAATATTACTGGGTAAAGTATCACTTCAAGACGGTGCAGGGCATTCAGAATCTTTCCCGTGATGAAGCCACCGAGATGAAGGGGAAAGATCCCGACCATGCCACCCGCGACCTGTTTGATGCCATCGAGCGAGGTGAATACCCATCCTGGCGGCTCGAGATGCAGATAATGACCCCCGAGCAGGCCGAGAAATACCGTTTTGATCCTTTTGACATCACCAAGGTCTGGTTCCACGCTGACGTCCCGCCGATTACCATCGGCCGCATGGTGCTCAACCAGAATTCCAAAAATTACTTTGCGGAAGTGGAACAGGCCGCCTTTTCCCCAGCAAACTTCGTCCCCGGTATCGCGGCGTCTCCAGATAAACTGCTGCAGGGCCGGCTTTTCTCTTATCACGACACCCATCTCCACCGTCTGGGTCCCAACTATCATTTGCTGCCCATTAACCGGCCTAAAGCTGCAAGTGTTAATTACTATCAACGCGATGGTTATATGGCGTTCGGCGATAACAGTGCCGACAGTCCGAATTACTATCCCAACAGCTTCGGCGGACCGGAACCGAAGCCGGATGTTGCTGAGCCTGCGTTTGAAGTATCCGGGCAGGCAGCGCGCCAGCCTTATATCCACCCCAATGATGATTTCTTCCAAGCTGGAGAGCTGTACCGCCGGGTGATGACCGGCGAAGACAAAGAACACCTCATCGGCAACATCACGACGCACCTCTGTAATGCCCTTAAACGCATTCAGCTGCGCCAGGCGGCCATTTTCTACAAGGCCGATAACGAATACGGGGCTCGTGTTGCTGAAGGATTGAAGTTAGATGTGAAAAAGGTAAAACAACTGGCGGAG
>CBDUSH010000242.1:0-1715 GCA_965369965.1 uncultured bacterium
GAGGCGCTTAGTGACCCGAAATTTCTAGAGGAAACCAAGAAAACAATCAAATCGATATAATTGCTTCTTCTCATACACTAGAACAAAAGAATGGGCCGTAGACTGGACATATCTTGCGGCCCGTTCTTTTGTGTGAAAATCACCACTAAACGAACATTGGGATAACCACGTGGGTGTAAAAGGTGTTTTTATATTCCGCTAGCATGCGTAAAAAAGAACCTATTTAGCAAACATACTACTGTTATTGAAGATTGCCCGTGGACAACCTTGACAATCTGGACCAAAGAAAATATCGTAAGGGATATATAGGACGAGAGAATAAGAATTCCGAAATATTAACACATTCGGTTTATTAAATGAGAAGCCTCCGGCAGCCAGCAGCCGCCCCTCACCGGCGTCAGCCAGATGGTAAAACACATCTATGACCACGTCCACGAGGCATACGACGGGCACTATGATGGGACCAACGACCGGTATATCAACCACCGGACCACTTTTTTGATATGGATGACCTGGCCCGGCCTGCCGACCGGTTCCAGAGCAAACAACCGGAAACGCCCTGACCCCATGAGATAAAAATCACAGACAGTCGGCACGGCGCTACCTACAATTAAAGGTATGAACTTAACATTTAGCCGACATAGGCTAATTTTATTTATAGTTATCCTCCTCGGAGCAGTACTGTTATTACCAGCCTGTTCTACGGGCCAGACGGCGCCGGGAACGGCCAGCCCCATCCGGGACACAGAAGCCAGACAATTGATGGATCAGCTTTCCGGCTCCGACGAAGAGATAGCCCGGGCTGCCTTGGAACGGGTTCTCGATGCGAAAGACAGCCGCTATGTGAGCATTTTCATCGAGCTGATGCGCGGCCGCCAGGTTGAGATTATCGATATTCCGCAGGAACTGTACTCCAGTTATGTCGCCGGCCTGCAGACACTCAGTGGTGAAGGTTTTTCCTACCACTGGGCGGAATGGGTGGAATGGTACGGTAAATCCGACCTTGAGCCGCCTCCGGGCTTCGCTGAATGGAAGGGGAGATTTTTCTCACGGATTGACCCCCGGTTTGCCGATTTCCTGAACGATGACGTCCGGTCGCTGGTTCGGGTTGAAGAAATCCAGTGGGGTGGGGTGCTGGTGGACGGTATTCCGGCCCTCGACAACCCCAGGATGATACTGCCTGATTTAGCTGATTATCTTCTGCCGGACGAGTCCGTCTTCGGCATCGTCGTTAACGGTGACGTCCGCGCCTACCCGTTGCGTATCATGGACTGGCACGAAATGGCTAACGACGTTATCGGCGGGGTGCCCGTTTCGCTGGCCTACTGCACTCTCTGCGGCGCCGCCATTGCCTATGACGGCCGAGCTTCGGACGGCCAGATTTACACCTTCGGCTCCTCCGGATTGCTCCTGCGCAGCAACAAACTGATGTATGACCGCCAGACCAATACCCTGTGGAACCACCTGACCGGTGAACCGGTGGTGGGGGAACTGGCTGACCGGGATATCAGTCTCCGCCTGCTCCCAGTGGTACTGACCTCCTGGCAGGAATGGTACCGGCAACACCCGGACACCCTGGTGCTGGATATAGATACCGGTTTTGGCCGGAACTACTGGCCGGGAGCCGCTTACGGCCATTATTTCGCCTCTGATGACACCATGTTTCCGGTCTGGCAACGCAGCCGCCTGCTGGACTCCAAGGCACAAATCTACGC
>CBDUSH010000243.1:0-1647 GCA_965369965.1 uncultured bacterium
CTCAATCATGGCTACGGCGTGGGCGGCGATACCCTCGCCGCGACCGGTGAAGCCCAGCTTATCCGAAGTGGTCGCCTTGACGCTCACCCGGTCGGTTTCGATGCCGAGCGCCTGGCCGAGCCGCCGGCGCATCGGATCGATAAAGTCAGCCAGCCGGGGGCTCTCGGCGACTACGCTGGCATCGATGTTAGCCACCTGCCAGCCGTTTTCCGCCAGCTTCTGCCCCGTCTTTTCCAGCAGGATGAGGCTGGAAATATCTTTATATTCGGCTTCGCCGGGAGGAAAATGGCCGCCGATGTCTCCCAGCGCCGCCGCCCCGAGCAGGGCGTCAATAACGGCGTGGCAGAGCACGTCGGCGTCACTCCAGCCGGTCAGGCCGAGGTGGAAAGGTATCTCTACCCCACCCAGCACCAGGGGGCGACCGGGGGACAGGGCATGGACGTCAAAACCGATACCGACGCGGCACTTATCGCTCATATTTCTGCCACAGGACCTCGGCCAGGGCCAGGTCATCCGGGGTGGTCACCTTTATATTAGCATGGGAGCCGGCATAAAGCTTGACCCGGCCGCCCGTTTGTTCGACAAGGGAGGCGTCATCGGTGACTTCGCCACGGGCATGGGAATAAGCCTCGGCGATGATTGTCGCCCGGAACACCTGCGGGGTCTGTACCGCCCACAGATTCTGGCGTGGCGGCGTCTCACGGACTATCCGGTCGTCGCCGACGATCTTGATGGTATCGGTGACCGGTACGGCGGCGGCGGCGGCCCCGGTTTCTTCAGCGGCCGCCAGGCCGTTCTCGATAAGTTCCACGGTGACCAGGGGGCGGGCGCCGTCATGGACGATTACCCAGTGGCAGTCATTGAGCCGCTTCAGTCCGGCGATCACGGAATCCTGGCGGCGTTCCCCGCCGAGGCAGATGTCACTCACCTTTGACCATTCTTCCCCGGTCACCAGTGACCGGCAGAGCTTTTCTTTTTCCCCGCTGACCACGACGACGATGCGGTGGACGCGGGGGCAGTCCTGGAAAGGCCGGGTGGCGCGGGCAAGGAGGGGCTGGCCGCCGAGGGAGATAAAGAGTTTATCCACGCCGTCCATGCGCCGGCTGGAACCGGCGGCGACGATTATGGCGCCTACTTTTTGGTCTTTTTCCTGTTCCATTGCCGTCTCACCTGCTGCCTGAATCCAGCTATAGTTTAGCACAAGACGGCGGGAGGGGAAAATTGGGGGGATGGAGGATGAGTGATGAGTGGGCAGGGGTTACCAATCGGCTAAATACAAAACATCCGTGGAGTAGTACTTTATGTAGTTTTGTCGATAGGCTTTTTCTCTAAAATCCGTTTCAAGGGAATCTCAATCACGCAATACGCGTTATTTCTTAACGTTGCAAATTGACCTTTGTGGCCACCGGACATCTTTTTAACGGTCACCGGGCTAATGCTTCTGGCTTTTACCGCAATCCTGTCTGCTCGCAGGGCATCTCCCTGATTGCTATACTCCGGCATCTATTCCGATTTTCTTTTCTTTCTCCAGTTCGTTGCAAATTTCAACAACCGTTTCCAGGTCTATTTTTAATTCCTGGACGATATCGGAATAATAGAGAGTGCGCCCACTCTGGAAAAGTCGCCTTATCTCTTTTTTTACTTCTT
>CBDUSH010000244.1:0-1625 GCA_965369965.1 uncultured bacterium
ACGGCGTTGTCCGTGGACCGCTGGAAGGCAGCCTGTATCCTGGTATGCCATTCCGGGGTAATGTCATGGGCGGTGACGAAGAGTTGTCTGGCGTCTTCGGGCACACCGTCAATGTCCCGGAGGCATTCGCCGTCGGCCAGTTTCTGCATCAGCGCCTCGGAATAATAGCCGCCGTTGCGGGCGGCCGCCTCAAAGACGGGATTGACCTCGACGAGGCGGGCGCCGTCCAGTATATTCTTGGTATAGCTTAAGGCAAAAAGAGGCTCGATACCGCTGGAGCAGCCGGCAATCATGCTCAGCGTGCCGGTGGGCGCGATGGTGGTGCGTGTGGCGTTCCTGACCCGCGGGGCATCCGGGGCATCATAGATACTGCCCTCAAAAGCGGGGAAGACGCCTCTAGTCAGCGCCAGTTCCACGGAGGCTTCGGTGGCCTCGCGCTGTATCTCGGCCATCAGTTTCTCTCCCAGCGCCAACGCTTCCGGCGAGTTATAGGGAACGCCCAGCTGGAGCAGCATATCGGCAAAACCCATGACGCCGAGCCCGATTTTCCGGGTCTGGCGGGTCATCAGGGCGATTTTTTCCAGGGGAAACTTGTTGACGTCGATGACGTTGTCCAGAAACCGGACGGCGGCCTTTATCGTCGTCGCCAGTTTGGGGTAGTCAATCTCACTCTTCCCGTCGGCGTCACGGAGCATGCGGGACAGGTTAACCGAGGCCAGGTTGCACGATTCGTAAGGGAGCAGGGGCTGTTCCCCGCAGGGGTTGGTGCTTTCTATTTTTCCCAGTTGCGGGGTGGGGTTATCCTGGTTGATGCGGTCAATGAAG
Source organism: uncultured bacterium (assembly GCA_965369965.1). Lineage (GTDB taxonomy): Bacteria > Chloroflexota > Dehalococcoidia > Dehalococcoidales > RBG-16-60-22 > JACZSH01. The sequence goes on from CBDUSH010000244.1 coordinate 826, forward strand.
ACGATGCCGGGGTCGCCCGTCCGCCAGGCCATATCGACTATTTTGTCAAAGACCTCTTTGGCGTTGAGCCGGGAGGAGACTTCTCCGCTATGCGGGTTTATCAGGTCATAGTCCGTCCCCGCCCGCACCGACTCCATAAACCCGGCGGTGATGGCTACCGAGATATTAAAGTTGGTCAGCGCCGTGAGGTCTTCCTTGGCGGTGATGAATTTCATAATGTCCGGGTGGTCAACGTTCAGGATGCCCATATTTGCCCCCCGGCGCATACCCCCCTGTTTGATCACGTCGGTGGCGACGTCAAAAGCGCGGATAAAGGAGACCGGCCCGCTGGCCACCCCGCCGGTGGAACCCACCCGGTCTGTTTCCGGACGCAGCCTGGAAAAAGAAAAACCGGTGCCGCCACCGCTCTTGTGGATGAGCGCCGTGTATTTCACCGAATCGAAAATCGATTCCATGGAATCCTCAATGGGCAGGACGAAACAGGCGGAGAGCTGTCCCAGTTCCCGGCCCGCGTTCATCAGGGTGGGCGAGTTGGGCAGGAACTCCAGGCGGGCCATCATCCCGTAGAACTCCTCTTCCCGGGCCCGGACATCGGCGGCCGGGTCATAGATAAGCTCGGCGGCGGCAATGGCCTGAGCCACGCGGCGCAACATCTCCTCCGGCGTCTCGATGATATTGCCCTGCTTGTCCTTCTTCAAGTATCTCTTCTCCAGGACATGGCGGGCGTTGTCAGTAAGGTCAACACCGGAACCGGCCGGCTTTAAAGTTCCGTCGGTAAGGTCAACACCGGAATCGGCTGG
>CBDUSH010000245.1:0-1609 GCA_965369965.1 uncultured bacterium
CCAGAGCGCGCTATCGAGTACTTTACATTAAATAATCCCATGATTAAGAAAGGGGGATAACATGACTGTTACCGAGACAATTGCCAGGTTTGTTGTTGAAACCTATTATGATGACATTCCTCAGAAAACAGTAAAATATGCCCGGGAACTGGCCCTCAGTAATCTGGGCTCAATGGTATGGGGCGCCACGCTACCCGCGGGCAGGACGGTTACCAGATTCGTTAAGGAAATGGGCGGCACGCCTGAAGCCGGCGTGATTGGCGGCGGCTTTAAAACCTCGATGGTTAACGCCGCCCTGGCTAACGGCAATTTTGCCCACGCCGCCGAGTGGGAAGGGGACAGCCGTCCGGAGATGGTAGGCGTTATGACCGTGTTCCCGGTAGTCTTTCCTCTGGCCGAGAAGCTGGGCGCTTCCGGGAAAGAGGTCCTGGAAGCAGCCATTGTCGCCCACGAGGTCCAGTCGAGAATCGGCCTGGCCTGTCTCTCTTCGACCGGACGGGGTTTTTTTGCCGTCCCCGTGTTCGGTAATTTCGGAGCGGCCGCAGCGGCGGCCCGGCTGTTGAAACTGGATATGGCGCAGGTGACAGTAGCCCTGGGTATCACCGCTTCCCAGGCAGCTGGTACCTTAAGACAGCATTCGACAATGACCCACTTTGTAGAGACCGGATTTGCCTGCCGCAACGGTGTCACCGCCGCCCTGTTAGCCCGGGAAGGCTTAACTGCCGATACCAATATCCTGGAGGACACCAGTCTCGGTCTCGGTTTCTGCAGCGCCGTCGCCGGCCCGGCAGATTACCACCCCGAAAAAGTTACCGCCGGTCTGGGCAAAGAGTTCCGCTTTGACCTGGTTGACAGCAAGAATTTCCCCTGCCATTCTCTCCAGCAGCGTCCCCTGGAGGCCTCCCTTTATCTGGTCAATGAATTTAATATCTCCTGTGATGACGTCGATATTGTGGAAGTCGAAGTAAGTCCGGGGACTGCCCGTGAAATCGACTTACTTGAACCTCCCGATGGCGAGCATACCCGCATAAGCGTGCAACACGGCATTGCCGGAGTGTTGCTGGAAAAGAAAGTGGGGCGGGGCACCTTCACCGAGGAAAAACGCCTGGATGCCAAGTTCAAAGAAGCGCGCCGTAAAGTAAAGCTCGTTCCCCGCCCGGAGTGGCCGGACAACTGGCCGGATGGCTTTGACATCGTCAATATCCGGCTTAAGAACGGTCAGGTGCACTCGGTAAAATGGGAAAACTGGAAAGGAGGCCACCGGACGCCTTTTACCATCGATGAACTGACCGCCAAGTACCGGGAAGCTACCGATGAAACGCTGTCTCCCCGCCAGGTTGACCGTTCCATAGAGCTGGTGCTGAACATGGATAACCTGAATGACGTGTCCGAGCTGATGGAACTGGTAACTTTTCCGGATTAGCCTGAAAGCCAGATAATTAAATGGCCTTATCAATTTGAGCCATGGTCACTCTGTCCGGATGGCCAGCAATACCGGGAATATCTTTAGTGTATTTGGGTAGAAGCTGGTATCTGGATATACGGATACACTAAGATAGGCAGTGCTTACCCGAATATGGAAAGTTCGAGATATTGAGCCAGGCACATT
>CBDUSH010000246.1:0-1598 GCA_965369965.1 uncultured bacterium
GCTCAGCACCAGTACCCCGGTGATCAAAACCCTGATAAATTTACCTTTCATGTTCTTATCCTCCTTTTTTGTTGGCGCTTGATTGCGGGAAGGTGAGTTTTTGATAGGCTATCTTTTATTATCGTCACCTCCTTTTTACATCCCCTCATCAGGCATCCAGAGAGCGCCTGACACTGTCACCCCGGCAATGTTTTATTGCGGTCAATATATGTCCGCTTGCGGACGTAACTACTATAATAGTTCTCTCCTTAGAGAATGTCAAGAGACTTGTCAGCTTTTTTTTAAAAGGGGACGCTCATTACCTGCAGAGAGAGGTAACCGTATTTTGACAAACTCGACAGAAAATAATAAAATGTCCGCATGAAGACAAATGATGTACCTTTAACTTTATTCTTAAATGAAGTGATGCGGCGGCGTAAATGCCTGCCGAGTCATCTGGCGGCGGCTATCGGTGTCAGCCACAGTACCGTCCTGCGCTGGCTTTCCGGAAAAGATGTGCCCAGTGTCCGGTCTTGCCGGCGGCTGGCGGAATACAGCGGTGTTTCCCCGGAGAAGATTCTCTCCATTGCCGGCCACCTGCCGATGGTAGCTGAAAGAGGCCCCGATGAGTGGCCCGAATTTCGTGAGTATGCCCGGCAGAAGTATCCTCAGGAACTCGATGAGGACATGGTTACGATGATAGAAGACCTTATTGAGCGGCGCCGGAGTAAGCGGTATGAGCATCACCCAGAAAGTCCCTGAATGGGAAGCTAGGCTCTGGTCTTACGTCAGTAATGGCGACGGCCAGCACTGTCCCATATACCAGACGTGCCCTGCCAGAATACAGGGTACCTGGTGCCCTGATGATAATAGCGAATTCTTACTCCGAGTACGCACGGATGACGAATTCTCTCTGGAAGAAGTCAGCAAGGTAGTAACCCCAAACTGTGGTGATGATGGTTTCGTCGGTCGGATGCTGGTCAAATTGTCAAACCGGTATCTTGCCAAACATGGTGGCGGGAGTCCGCCGGTGTCCGAAGAGCTGGCTCTCCTAGCTGATAAACCGAATAATATAGAAGTCCGCCGGCTGCCTCTTAAGAGTTATAACGGCGCTCTCTGGTGGTTGAAAGACGGATGGGTAATTCACATCAACAGTAATGATTCAGTTCCCCGGCAGCGGTTTACTCTTTTCCACGAGGTTTTTCACATCCTGGCCCACCGGGCCACCCCGAATCCGGTATTTAAAAAGAGGGGAATGGACCAGGGCTCTTTCAATGAATTGATGGCGGACGGGTTTGCCATGCGTGTCCTGACGCCGGAGAAATGGGTTAAAGAAGCTTGGAAAACGGCCAGGGACCTGGATAAGATGGCCGAAATATTTAACGCGCCTAAGGCGATAATCTGGTTCAGGCTGAGATATCTTAAGTTGATCTAACCGGCAAACAAGACATATCATGTCCGATTACGAACATTATGGTCATTTTTATTCGCCGAATGGCAAAGGTCAATAGTTTAGCGGATTTATTAATATTTTGACCTGAAATTATTCGTTGTTATTCCTGGTAGGAAGAGACGGAAGTCCTTTACCAAACAGGCTTCGGCGGGTTACTTTTATATTT
>CBDUSH010000247.1:0-1524 GCA_965369965.1 uncultured bacterium
AGGTTGAATTCTTTTATATACTTACCGGTAAGTATTCGGGCGAGGTTAGATTATCTTATACGCTTCCCGCTAAATATTAAGAAAGGTTAGACTATTATATGAACTACTCAGCGCCACCACCGATGACGATTGATACCGGTAAGCGATACACCGCCAACATAGAAGTTGGGGAGAAAATGATGGTACTGGAGCTATTCGCCAGTGACGCTCCGGTAACGGTGAATAATTTCGTATTTCTTGCCCGTGAGGGCTTTTATGACAATACCACCTTCCACCGCATTATCCCCGGCTTCATGGCCCAGGGAGGAGACCCCACCGGAACCGGGACAGGTGGCCCCGGATACAAATTCGCCGACGAGTTTTCCAAGCATACTCACGTCACCGGGGCGCTGTCAATGGCTAATTCCGGCCCTGATACCAATGGCTCCCAGTTTTTCATAACTTATGCTCCACAACCCCATCTTGACGGTAAGCATTCGGTATTCGGCCAGCTGGCGCTCGGAGAGAAGGTTCTGCAAACGCTCAATAACGGTGATACCATCGTAAAAATAACCATAGAGGAAAGCTAGGGCCGAGGTATCATGTCGTCACGCCGGGCAAGCTGAATCCAGATGATTGATGAACTCATTGGCTCCACGCTGTCCCGGGAACTGGTGGTTATCATCCTCTCGGCACTGCCCATAACCGAACTGCGGGGCGCTCTGCCGGTGGGTATAAGGCTGTTTCAGTTACCTTGGTACCAGGCTTTTTTCCTGGCCATCATCGGCAATATGTTGCCCGTTCCATTTTTGCTGCTTTTTCTGCAATCGATGTTCAAGACTATCAGCCGGATAGGCCCCGGCCGCCGGCTGGTCAACAGCCTGCTCAGTCACACGCAGCGGCATTCCGCCATCGTGGAAAAATACGGCATTATCGGCCTGATGCTGCTGGTGGCGATACCTCTGCCCGGGACCGGCGCCTGGACCGGGTCCATGGTCGCCTTTTTGCTCGGCCTGAGCTGGCGCCGCGCCCTCTTCTCCATCACCGTCGGGGTGCTGGTCAGCGGCGTCATCGTTACCACCCTGTCTCTGCTGGGCTGGGTTGGTGTCATCATTGCCGCCGCCGGCCTGATCGGTATCGTGCTGCTCGGCCTGTGGAAGGCCTGACCGTCAAATTTTATACAGATTAAACGATAAGAATCTCGGTCGGAATCCCCATCTATACGGGAATCGGCTTAAAATAACCCCGGCCGGAATCCTTGTCCCTACGGAATTAACCTAAAATAATCTCGTCAAGCGCCCGCTTCGGCACGTGGTGCGTCTTATCGCTGTCCCGCCAGTACCTGACGTCTCCGTCCGGCCTCATCGCCTCGATCACCACTTTCTCCTTAGGTTTGCCCAGGGCCAGCACCAGGGTGATTTCGTAACGCGGCGCCAGGCTAATAGCCTCCCGCAGCACGTCCTTGCGGATGGAGCCTATCATGCAGCCTCCCAGCCCCTTCTCCACCGCCCCCAGCAGGATACTCTGCGCCACTATCCCGTGGTC